>CALNCC010000101.1 GCA_937875275.1 uncultured Dysgonomonas sp.
GGCTAACATGGCTATTCAAAAAGAAATATGGATGTCGACCATCGTCGAGGGCTTGTTTGCCGACAACTCATTCTTGAGCAAAGCGATCAACAGCGACGAATTTGTCAATATGGGCAAGGTCGTTCATATACCCAATGCGGGCAGTGCCTCCGGCGTAGAGAAAAACAGAACGGTGTTCCCGGCGACAGTGAAGGTGCGCACAGATGTAGACTTGACATACAACCTCGACGAGTTTACTACCGACCCTATCCGTATACCTCATGCTGACACTGTGGAGTTGTCGTACAACAAACGCGAGTCTGTGATCCGCCAAGACAGGGCTAACCTGATAGAGAAAGTGTCGGAGTCCTTCCTGTTCTCTTGGTCGCCTACTGCGGCAGGCAACATCATAAAAACAACAGGCGGTGCCGTGGTGGCGCATACCGATGCAGCTACCGGTAACCGCAAGGCGTTCTCGAAGAAAGATGTAAATGCGGCTATGCTCCGTTTCAACAGGGATAATATACCGCAAGAAGGGCGTTATCTGTTGCTCGACGCCGATATGCACAGTCAGTTGTTAGACTCCATGACAGAGAAAGAAGCAGATGCATTTTTCGCTTTGGCTGACTTGAAAAACGGGGTTATCGGAAAGTTATACTCATTCAATGTGATGATGCGCTCGCAAGCCTTGCGATATACAGGGGCAGGCGCACCGAAAGACTGGAAGGCGGGAGGAGCTGCCACCGACAATGCCGGAGCATTGGCATGGCACGAGAACTCGGTATGCCGAGCATTGGGAGAAGTCGTTGCCTTTGAGAACGAAAAAGACCCAACATACTACGGGGATATCTACTCCTTCTTGGTACGCGCAGGCGGTCGTCCGATGCGTAGCGATGTGAAAGGGCTGTTGGCTATCGTTCAAGACACGGCTGCATAATGGCACGCGGACTAAAAAACAATAACCCTCTGAACATACGCCACAACGGAGACACGTTCGTCGGCGAGATACCGGGAAGCGACAAAGCTTTTAAAACATTCTCGGGCGTGGCGTATGGATACAGGGCGGCATTTGTAACCCTCCATACTTACCTGACGAAATACAGGCGCAACACGATTGAGACGATCTTGGCGGCATGGGCACCACCGGAAGACAGTAACGACACTGAGGCGTATATCACCGCCGTGGAAAAAGAATCGGGCATAGCGCGCGACAAAATGCTGACGGCAACCGGTGGCGAGGACTATATCAGGATCGTAGCCGCCATGTCGCGGGTAGAAAATGGGGTGAAAGCAAAAATGCCGGAAGTGGAAGCGGGTTTCAACCTGCAATGGAAAATTAAAAAATAATCTGAGCGATGACAATATTCGAGTGGGTATCACTGATCCTGAACATTCTTTTCGGTAGCGGTTTGTATCTGTCGTTGCTGACGCTGAAATCGGTAAAAAAGGAGGCGGGAGCAAAAGCCGAGAAAGCAGCTGCGGAAGCACGAGCCGATGAGCTAAAAAACGTAGAATCAGCAATCAAGATATGGCGTACGCTTGCCGAGGATATCACCAGCAAGCATGAGGATATGATCGCTAAATGCGAGGTATTGTCCGACAGGGTGGAAAAACTGACAAATGAAGTCAATCGCCTGCGCCTGACGAATAACCGCATCGTGAAGCTGTTGGACAGGATCACGCACGAGAACTTAGAGAATGTCGTCGCCGAAATTAAACAGGAACTGGATAAATGAAATACTATCAGGCAATAGCCCTATCCGTGATATTGGCAGCAACAATGAGCTGTCGGAGCAATAAACAGCTGACCGAGCGCGTACAGGTGGCAACCGGGCAGGCGGTGGACAGCGTGCACGCATCAACCAAGATAACGACGCGCCCCGTGTTCGTACCGCAAGACAGAGCCGCTATGCACCTGGATATCGACGATCTGTTGGCGTTGCCTAATGGCGCATCGTTCAGAGCGCACGACGGACGGGCGACGGCTGATATAACCAAAACTGAAACGGGCTATAAAATAACCGCTAACTGCGACAGCCTCACACTGCTCGTTACCGATTTAGAAAGAGAAGTGTACCGTTTGCAAAAAGAAAAAACGGAGCTTGAAACCAAAACGCAGGAAACTATAACGATAGAGGTAAACAGGCTGAGCGGTTGGCAGTCGTTTCAGATTTACGGTTTTTGGATATGTATTTCAATTATTCTTTTATACACAGGATATAGACAAATAAAAAATAAACTTAAAATTTTAAAGTGATGGAAAAGCTTAGAGTAAAATGTGTTGTCGACGGAATAGACTTCGCCGCTGAAATAATCGCAAAGGAGGCGGATATTGCCACCGCTGCATGGGAGGAGCAAGCTCTGACACTGCGTGATGATGTTGTCGAAATTGTCGAGGGTGATCCGGAAGAGGACGAAGTATTCTCGCACGAAGAGGACGCACCGGTAGATTATGATATCACGGGGGCGGGCGTTGCAGTAACCGGTTCGTTTATCGAGTCTACCTTAGACCAGTTGGTAGCTACTATCGGCGGAGTGAAGTCGGGCACGGCGTTTCAGAAGTCGGCGAAAAAAATAATGGTAGAGACAGCTATCCGTTTTCGTCTCAAGAACGGCGGACATATTATCATACCGCGAGCGCGAGGTTATGTGTTGCTGAACCTTGGTGTAGGACGCAGCGGGCGCGCTAAATTCCCGTTCAAGTTCAAGGCATTGGCGCCGAGCGGATGGGACTGCGATATCATTATCGACATGGGCGAGTAAAACATTTAGCTGATGGCAAACAAGAGCAATATACGCTTGGCAGCCGCAAATATACTACTTGGCAGGGGCGTGCGGTTCACTATATCCGACGCCCCTTTCTACTGGAAGATACTGCGGATGCACAGGCTGCACATACGACCACTGTATGTGGGCACGATAGTAGAGCTGACGCGCATTATTGATGAAAACGGTTTCGACGACATCAGCCTGCAACGCGATGTGAACAGCAAGCTCGACAGTGTGGCTCTGCTGATCGCTGTCGCCGTGCTGAACAATAAATACAAGATCAGGTGTTTCTCGCGCACGTTGGCGAGGCTTCTTGTATGGAAAGTGCCGGCGGAGACTTTGCTAAGAATATTTGCCGAAGTGGTGCGGGTAAACAAGATATCGGATTTTATGAGTATTACCATATACTTCGGGATTCAGACACAGATGATGATGAATCCGAGGAATACGGGTCGGGAAGAGACGGGGAGTTAACAGGCTATACGGATGGTCTCCATAGCCCCTTCGGGATAATAGGACAGATAAAGGATAAGCGCGGATATACACACGACTACATGATGTGGGGTTGCTCGTGGGCGACAATCCTGCTTGAGAGCGCTGATGCTCCGCGCTATGTGAGAGGCAAGAAGCCTGTGCCGGTGGTAACGTCGGCAAAAGAGGCGGCAGGATTCTCGGGAGGCAGAATAAAAGTAATAAGTAAATAGATGGCAGCAGATTTAGAACCTATCGACATAGATATCAACCTCCGGCAGAATGTGTCGGAGGAATCCGACAAAGCGGCAAAAGGGATGGACAATGTGGCGACGGCAGCCGACAAGGTAGCTGAGGCGACAAGCAAAATACTCAACCCGTCGGACTTAAAGTTGTATCAGGAGCAGATAAAGAACCTCAAGATACTATTAGGCGATCTTGCAGAGGAACAGGTGCAGGCATTCAATAAACTCGAAGCGGCAGACTTCGGTTTCAAGGGCGACGGCACGATGTATGATGAAGTGTCCGGCAAGCAGATTCAGGTAACCGAAGCTATGGTCAATGATTTTAGGACTAAATTTGATTCTATCAATGCCATCTTTGATTCACACAAAGGGCAGCTAAAACAGCTCGAGACCGAATATGCGGCGGGGCTTGAGCGTATCGCCCAAGAAACGGGTACGGCAGCAGCCGCTGTTGAAAAGTCGCTGAATAAAACACAGGGCGTCAACCAAGACGGGTTCAGATCACTCGCTAAGGAGATGGTTGGCTCTGTGGACACCATTGTGAAACAATACGAGCGTGTAACGGAAGCTTTCAATGCGCAAATAAACGATGCCGGTGTAAAGGATAAGACACAGGTCTATCGTACATACCTGAATGAACTCAGCGGCATTGCGAAACAGATATCTGTGTTCACGGATAGCCATGTCGCTTCCGCCGATCCTAAAGTCGAAAACTCATACCGGGTACTTCGCGACTTGCTGTCAGAGATCAATAAGGAAATAAGAGAAGAGCGCAAAAATGTAGAAGAGGTCTCGACCACGCAGGAAAAGCAGAATACCCTTCTCACTCGGATGCGTCAGATAAGAGAAGAAATGGCTTCTTTGGTCGGTAGGGACGGGAGTATTCGCCCCGAAGATTTACAGCGCTATGAGCAGCTGAAAGATAAGCTCTCAGAAGTGGGTACGGCATATCGTGTTGTTCAGCAAGAACAAAAAAATGTAACCCAATCGGGTAGCGCGATGATTACCGGCATTGTGAATGGGTTGTCCGGAGTTGCCGGAGCATTCTCTGCCGGGCAAGGAGTGTTGTCTATGTTTGTTTCTGACACCGATAAACTGGCAGCCATACAGACGAAGCTACAAGCTGCAATGTCTATGACCATCGGCTTGCAGCAAGTGAGTAATACACTACATGCCACAAGTGCCTTCCGTATCAATATTGTGTCCAAAGCTACGCTGCTTTGGAATACTGCACAAAAAGCCTTGAACACAAGTTTAGGTATAAGCAAAGGTTTGTCTGCCGCGTTTCTGACAGGCGGGATCATGCTCCTTGCCACAGGAATAATAT
>CALNCC010000102.1 GCA_937875275.1 uncultured Dysgonomonas sp.
TAAAGTTTAGGAAACTTCTATTCTATCCATTGAACTACTGCGCCATTCTACCTTATAGCTACGTACACATAGCTTAGGGCTGCAAAAATAATATAAATTAACGAATGATTCAAATTCCGCTGAAAGAAACCAATGCATGATAAGATCATTTTGCTTATTTTTGCTCTGGCATTAAGAATATATCCAAGAACAATACTAATCAGCATAAGAAAACAATCATGCGCCTATGAATCTAATCCTTAAGAAAATATTGAAGTTTATCAACGACTACAAATTTACACTCCTCTTCCTTTCATTTCTGCTGATCATAACATTTAATTTAGCTGAACAATTCTCAATACTTAATGTACTGAGTGCAATATCATTCATTTTCATCTTTCATCTGTTATCAAAATATAAGCTTCTGTATCCCATTGCAATATTCATCGCCATATTCATCGGATTTAATGCCTACTTTGCTTTTGTGCTAAAAGAACAGATGTCATACGGTGTCATGGCTTCGTTTATGGAAACATACTCCGATGAAGCCTTGGGAATGATGAGCGTAATATGGTGGAAAGTAGCACTGACGTTGGGCTTACTTGTTGCATGGATCGTTTTCATGATGAATGAATTAAAAAAGATTTCTTTTTCCAGAAAGATCTCGCTTGCCGTTGTCCTGATATTTTGGTTAATTGTAGCTCCGACATTCATAACAACCAATATCTTAGACAAACACTGGTTGAAAAGAGATTTTCCAACAAGCCCATTTTACATATTGTTTGAAGTTACAGGCAAAGATCACCCCATCATCATAAGAGACATAATGGTATTTGGAAGTTATTGGGGCGAAAAGGTGAAGATAAAGGAGTATCAGGAAGCCAAAAGGACGCTGCCCGAAGGAGTAACTTTGAAAAACGAGGGAGACAGCATTCTGCCAAAACATATATTCGTGATCATAGGCGAAAGTGCAAATCGAGATTATATGTCACTGTATGGATATAAAGAAGCTAAGACAACCCCGTTTTTAGATAGTATCAAGTCTGCATTACCAACCAAACTGAACTATTATAATGGGATAGCGGCAGCTCCAATCACCCGTTTTGCCGTTCCTATGGCAGTTTCTTTTGCCGACCCATTGAATCTCGACAAACAATACACCGAGAAAAACATAGTGGAAATTGCCAACAATGCCGGTTATGAAACAATTTGGCTGTCCAGTCAACCCAAAGTTGGTGTATATGAGACTATCATCGGCAATATGGCATCGTGTGCAACAGTATCCGATTTTGATTATGGTTGGCCGGTAGAAGATTTAGACTTGGTGGAGAAAGCGAAAAACAATTTTAAAGAAGGACAAAAACAGCTCATAATCCTTCATTTGACTGGTAGTCATATTCCGTATGGAGACAAATCAGATAAAATAGACAAGGCTATTTTTCCCGGAAAAACGAACGATATACTATATTGGCAATCGTTACATCATACCGACAGAGTGCTGAAAGGAATATATCAATTGATGGACAACACTCACAACTCAGCAGTCATGTATTATTTTTCCGATCATGGAGAGGTTATCGGTCAGGCTCATGGCTTCTTGACGGGTGGAACGGCACAGTTCAAAACGCCTATCGTTGCAATAAACAGAAGCAAATTTCCGGTCGACTCGGTTGTCAATAAATACATAGACCCGAAGACATCGTTGTTAAGTACATCCAATACAGTATATATTATTTCCGAGATGTTAGGTTATGATATTGCACCGGATGTTGTTAAAGATGCTATAGAAATAAATAAATATGTCTATCATGTAGATAACAAATCTTATCTTTATGAAGATATAATGAAAAAAGATAAATAGACGTTTAATAAATATGATTCAAATAGAAGATACTCTGATTTCGTTAGATGTTGTAGAAGAAAACTTTTTGTGCGACCTTTCTGCTTGTATGGGCGAATGCTGCGTGGAAGGAGAAGCCGGAGCACCGTTGCTCGACAGCGAGGTGGGAGTACTAAAAGATATATTGCCTGTAATTTGGGACGACCTTTCGCCCGCAGCAAAAGCCGTAATAGAAGAACAAGGCGTTGCCTATGAAGACTGGGAAGGAGATATGGTTACATCTATCGTAAACAATAAAGATTGCGTTTTCTCTTATTACGACGAGAAGAAGATCTGTAAATGTGCAATAGAAAAAGCGTACAGAGACAATAAGATTGACTTTTACAAACCCATATCGTGCCACCTTTATCCTATCCGTTTACAAAAGTATAAAGATTATATAGCAGTTAACTACCACGAATGGAGCATCTGTAAGGCTGCGACTATCTTGGGGCGAAAAGAAAATGTCAAAATATATCAGTTCCTGAAAGATCCGCTTATCCGTTGTTTTGGCGAAGAGTGGTACAGCGAACTTTGTTTGGTGGCTGAAGAATACAATAAACAAAAAAACGAAAATAAATAAAAATGACTCATCCTCTTCATTTGTTTAAATTTTGTCCGAAATGCGGTTCCCCTCATTTTGTAGAGAATAATGAAAAATCGAAAAGATGTGAAGATTGCAGCTTCGTTTACTACTTCAATCCGAGCGCATCGACCGTAGCCTTGATTGTAAACAATGATGGCGAGCTGTTAGTTGCCACACGGGCTAAAGAGCCGGTGAAAGGAACTCTCGATCTGCCCGGAGGGTTTGTCGATTTGAATGAAACGATAGAAGAAACAGTTGTTCGTGAGATAAAAGAAGAAGCGAATTTGAATGTCAACAGAGTAGAATATTTATTCTCAGAGACGAATATCTATCCCTATTCAGGATTTGATGTACATACTGTCGATTTTGTATTCCGCTGCTTTGTCGACGACATCTCGCCGATGAAAGCTGCCGATGATGTTTCCAAACTTGAATTTATTAAAATTGAGAACCTCAACCCGGAGCTGTTCGGGTTAACCTCTATACAAAATATAATCAGAAAAATAAAAACGACTAAGATATGAAAAGATTTCTATTTGTACTTTTAGCTGCTTTTTCGTTGCATTGCGGATACGCCCAGCGATCTGTAACCGACCAGTCGCCTCAAGGATTGTTTAAGCAAGGAAAAGAAATGTTCATCGACAACAATTATGCAGGATGCATACATTCTCTTAACGAATTCAAAAAAAACTCTAAAGACGCCGATCTGCTCGATGAAGCCGATTATATGATCGTAGCTTCTGCTTTTTATCAAGGCAATGCCGATGCGGCAGATCAGCTGAAAGACTATTTGGATAGGAATCCGGAAACCTATCATCACAATCAACTTTGCTTCTTTATCGGGTCGCTTCACTTCAACAACAAGGAGTGGAACGAGGCATTACACTGGCTGTCTCAGTCGAATGTCGATTACCTTGCCGAAAACGAGCAGGAAGATTATACATTCCGCATGGGTCAGGCTTGCTTACACACGGGTAACAAAACCGAAGCCCGCAACTTGTTCGGTATCTTGACGCGAATCAGCGAAAAATACAACCAACCAGCATCTTACTATTTGGCGTATATCGATTTCCAGAACGGAAATTACGAAAACTCTCTTTCTCTTTTCCGAAAACTGAGAAGCAACCCCGAATATAAAGAGAATGCAACATTCTTCATCATACAAGGATCGTTTCTACAAGGCGACCTCAAGGAAACCGTTAGTGCCGGGAAGGAGTATGTAAACGAATATCCGCGCAGCAAAAATGCGGCAGAAGTATATCGATTGCTCGGAAGCAGCTACTATCAACAAGGCGACCTTGCAAATTCTATCGTAAACTATGAACGTTATCTGCAATACGGAGAGAAACCGTTCCGCGAAGATATGTTCCAACTCGGAACTGCATACTATAAGAATGGTGTATACAAACAAGCCATAGAAGCCCTGAAAATGTCGGCATCGACCGACGATCAATTGGGACAGGCATCATATATGCTTCTCGGACAATCATACATGCACAACGGCGACAATACAAATGCGCTGATGTCTTTCAATGCTGCCGCACGCAGCAACTTCGACCGCACCATCAGTGAAGACGCCCTATACAGCTATGTACTGCTTACCGCCAATGGTACTACAACACCATTCGATCAGTCGATTACCGTATTCCAACGTTTCTTCACCGAATATCCTGACTCGAAATACAAGACCGAGGTAAGTGGATTATATGCTAACACACTATTATCTACAAAAAACTATAATGCGGCATTGAACGCCATTGCAACAATGACGTCGCCGGACAAAAAAATATTAGAAGCCAAACAAATGATATTGTTCCAATTGGGAACAGAAGATTTCATTAACGGAAGTTATCAGAATGCAGTAGCTCGCCTCAATGAATGTATCAGCATGGGAAGCTACAACACCGATGTGCGTACCGAAGCTTATTTCTGGAGGGGAGAGTCGGCATATCGCATGGGCGTGTACCGGTCTGCCGCCGACGATTACAGCTATTATATCTCTCAGGCAAAAACATCGCAAAACAATTACGCGCTGGCAATGTACAATTTAGGATACGCGAAGTATCAGACAAAGGAATACAACTCGGCTCTTAATAGTTTCAAAAGATATATTCAGACAGAGAAAAATCGCCAATCGCCAAACTACTCTGATGCGCTGAACCGTATAGGAGACTGTTACTTATTTAACAGAAACTACTCTGAAGCCGAAAAACATTACGCACAAGCGGTAAATACCAATCCGGCAGCTGCTGACTATGCCGAGTTCCAAAAAGCTTTTGTCATGGGGCTTCAACGCAACTATACAGGAAAGGTCAACTCGCTTGATGCTATGATGGGAAAATATCCTGATTCGGAATACATTGATGATGCCTTATTCGAAAAGAGCCGTGCTTTAGTAATGCTCAACAAAGAGGGAGAAGCTATTTCGGTATTAGAAAAACTAAAAGGTACTTATCCTAAATCGAATCTGGCAGCACAGACCGGAGTCCAATTAGGTCAACTGTACTTCAATGTCAACAATACTCAAAAATCGATAGCAGCATACAAAGACGTAATAGCTAACTATCCGAATACGGAAGAATCACGAATATCTATCAAGAGCCTCGAAGGTGTATACAAAGACATTAACGATATTTCGTCTTATGCCAATTATGTGAACACGCTTGGCGGAGGAGCATCAATCTCGACAAACCGACAAGACTCACTCACGTTCCTTGCTGCCGAAAATGTGTACATGAAAGGACAGAAAGAACCGGCTAAACGGTCTTTCAATCAATATTTGGGCTCATATCCTAACGGAGCATTTGTAAGTGATGCCAACTTCTATCTCGGATATATGGCTTTCGAGGCAAAAGAAGCAGACTTAGGATATAATTATTTCGAAAAAGTGATTGCATCAAACAATCCTAAATACATTAACGATGCGTTGATATACAATTCGGGAATATTTGACCGCAAAGATTATGATGCGGCATACAAAGCATACGAACATCTCGATCAGGTTGCAAGTTCGGCAGAAAACAAAAGTGTAGCACAATTGGGTATGCTCAGATGTGCTTCTGCCACGCATCTCGATCAGGAAGTCGTTGCCGCTGCCAGCAAATTGCTTAACAATACGAAAACATCACCGGAGGTTGTATACGAAGCCCGTTTCTACCGCGCCAAGTCTCTGTCTAAATTAGGGAAGGCAAACGAAGCCATCGCCGATTATGAAATTGTGGCAAAAGACACAAGAAGCGCTTGGGGGGCAGAAGCTCAATTTATCATCGCCGACACCTATTACGATACAAAAGCGTATGACAAGGCTGAAAAACAAGTGTTGAGTTTCATGAAACAGGGGTCTCCGCATTCTTATTGGCTGGCTCGTGCCATCATCGTCTTATCCGATGTGTATGTCGCCAAAGGAGACACATTCCAAGCGAAACAATATCTCGAAAACCTGAAAGCAAATTATACGGGTGATGAGGTTGATATACAGCAAATAATTACCGACAAGCTGTCAGCTCTTGAAAACAAGTAATTATCGCCAGTATTAACATTAAAAACAAAATCGGAAATGAAAATAATATATAAAGCACTACTGTCAACCATGATCTGCTCGGTGGCTATAACAGCAAATGCCCAGAACAAGAACGATTCTACTTTCAGCAGACAAATATTGGTAGAACGAGATTATACTCCGTCGTTGCAGGATGCATCTAAGATAAACACGATGCCGGATATATATAATCCGGTAATGCCTAAGCAGCAGATAAATTTCTTGAGTCAAGCACCTTCAATCGGACTGAAAAAGAATCTATTAGGGAATGCCGATCCCGGAGAGATTGTCACAGATATAGACTTTAGCAAAAAGAGAGGATATCTGACCTTTGGTGGTGGCACAAATGCCAACCTTGACGGAGCATTCGGCTATCAGCTGTTGAATACCGAGAACGACAAATTAGACATATCAGCCAACCACAACTCGACTAATGGAAACGTAGATTATGAGAGTAAAGATTATTTCCACACAAAGGCTAAAGCCAAGTCGATGGACAATCGTATAGGATTGGGATATCAGCACAAGTTCAGCCCCGCAATATTGTCTATCAATGCCGCTTACTTCAACAATTCGTATAACTACTATGGCAATCCGTACATTATTAATTATGGAAGTGCCGAAGATGTGGAAGCGATAGGAATAGACCGAGATTCGAAACAGAACATCGGATCATTCGGTGTCGGAGCTGGGATTCAATCGAGAGAGGATGGCAATAACGAATTATCGTACCGAATAAATGTTGGATACAACACTTTCAAAAATAAATACGGACCTACGACCGGTGTCGATGGTGCAAAAGGGGAACAAATAAATGTAGCCGCAGATTTTGGAACCGACTTAGGAGCAGATAAACAATTAGGTGTAGAATCACGATTCATGAACCAATCGTTCGGCAAACTACAATTCGCCACATTGACAGGAGCATATAATTCGTTATCTGTCGTTGAAGCTACGCCATACATCCGATTCGACGGATTGAACTGGAATCTAAAGTTAGGAGCAAAAATAGGTGCAGCATTTGACAATGAAAACACGTTCAACGTTTCGCCCGAAATAAAATCATCGGTAGCATTTGCCGATAGGAATGTATTCTACCTGAATGTAATCGGGGGAATAAATGACAATACATTTCTTCATATATTGCAAGAAAACAGATACGTAAACCCATTGACCCGTATCGGACATTCAAACACAGTATATGATGCCCTGATAGGCGTTAAGGTTGGGGCGGTCGAAGGAGTCGAAATTGACGCCTTTGCCGGATACAAACAGACCAAGAAAGATCACTTATATCTCTCTACATCTCCGTTCGACGAAAACGACAATATCACTTCTTCTTGGGGCAACACAAGCACTCCCGTATATGCCGATTTATCGACCGGCAATATTGGAGCTTCTGTAAAAACAGGCTTGATTCCCCGCACCGATTTGTCGGCAACCATCAGAGGGTATTTCTATAATGTGAAATACAAAGATGGCTCTGTGCCATCTTTCTTCTCGGCTGCCCCTTCGGAAAAGAAAGCTTGGGGATTGCCATCTTTCTCGGTTGATGTGAGAGCCGATGTGAAAGTTTTGGAGAATCTGTCTGTATCAATGGACTATATCTTCAAGGGAGGTCGCAAAACATATTTTCAAGGACTTGGTGCTGTGTCGATGAATAACATTAACGAACTTAATTTCGGTGGTTCATATCAAATCCTTGATTGGATATCGGTTAATGCACACTTGAACAATGTTCTTTCTCAGAAATACGAAGAATTTGCAGGTTATACTCTACAAGGGTTCAATGCAATGGGAGGCGTAAGCTTGAAGTTTTAATGACACAAATATCATAAGTAAACCCTGAAGACAAGAAGACTTCAGGGCTCACTCAAGAAATTAAAGGACGACAGCTACCATATTGCTATCGTCCTTTAATTATATACATTCAGCCGGTATCTTCCAACTCAAAAACATCATCAACCCTACGGTTAAAATACCGGGCTATTTTCAAAGCCAGTATAGTCGATGGAGCATATTTGCCTTTTTCCATAGCATTTATTGTTTGCCGACTCACACCTACCGCTATGGCGAGTTCCTCTTGCGTTACGTTTTTTATGGCTCGTTCTACCTTTATACTATTTTTCATTTTTCGAGTACTTTAGTCTGCATAGACGGATGTTAAACACAATGATAAAGGTTACAAGTATAACGAACAAACTGAAAAGGAAGAAATATAAACAAACATGCTAAAAAGTGTTACCTTTATTACCTTTGTTCCCCTTTTTGATATTTAGGTATTTGATTTTTATGTAAGTTTGTGGCGATGAAAAAAATTGTAGTCTGCATTACCTTCATTTTAGCATTTATATCAGCTGCCAATGCGCAAGATATAAATCAGAATATCGTTTTACCGGTAGCAGACTCCATATCTTCCGACACTATCCCTATGTCTGCGATTGCAACAGATAGCATACCAAAAACAGACAGCATACCAAAGAAGAGAACAAAAACGATGCAAAACAGCCTCGAATATGAGGCAAAAGAAATAGGCATTCCCAACCTCGACTCTTTACGCATATACGGCTGGAAGATCGACAACCGCTTTGGAGAGCGCAAGTGGGCTGACGTAGACACCACCTTTCTCAACTTCCATCAAGCGATGATGGTTGACGGAAAAAGTGTTTCGGTCAATTACCTTGGCAACATCGGATCACCGGCGCAATCGATGATATTCTTCGAGCGACCGGGATATTCACAGTTCTCATTCCTCGATGCATACTCCTACTGGCACAAGAGTGCAGAAGATCAAGTATTCATCAACACTAAAATACCATACTCCGAAGTCTTCTATCAATCGGCAGGAAGCAACAACACCAAAGAGGAGCGGCTGATGGTAAAACTGACATCCAACTTTGGCAAAAAAGTTAATGTCGGCGTCGATTTTGACTACATCTATGCACGAGGGTTTTACACATCTTTATATAACAAGCAAAACAATTACAATCTGTATGGAAGCTATATGGGCGACAGATACAAGATGCATGCCTTTGTCGTGAACAATAATTTTCAAAATTCAGAGAACGGCGGCATCACCGACGATATATACATTACCGATCCCGATATTCCTATTGCCGAAAGCGGATTCAATGGCGAGACGCTCAACATTCCGGTAAAGATGACGGACACTTGGAACCGTCTGCGGGGACGTCAGATATTC
Organism: uncultured Dysgonomonas sp.; assembly: GCA_937875275.1. Classification (GTDB taxonomy): domain Bacteria; phylum Bacteroidota; class Bacteroidia; order Bacteroidales; family Dysgonomonadaceae; genus Dysgonomonas. The sequence continues at coordinate 9,185 of CALNCC010000102.1, forward strand.
GTAACCAATAGATATGATTTGGGCGATAATACAGAACTGATACAGGTAAACGACTCTACGCAAGTTCGCCGATTGAAGAAAGAATATATTTCTCCGGCAAGTGTCATTCTTACTACAAACTATTCGGATCAGAGACGAAGATTAAAGTCGAACAAGTATCTGGTAGATGATTTTTACGGACCACCCTACAATTTCAACGGGACGGACTACCAATACCCCAAATATGATGGTCTGACAAACGATTACATGTCGTACTATTCGCTCAAGAACACCCTTTCACTTGCCATGAACGAAGGATTCAGAGAATGGGTTAAGTTTGGCTTGACCGCCTTTATAGAATACGACACACGCAAATATCTTATCCCTGAAAGATACAACACCACTAATACGACAACCATAAATCCATTCCCCGGAGCAAATCGCCAAGAGGGAGAGAACTATCTGACCATAGGGGGTGTTTTGTCGAAAGAAAAAGGTCGTTATTTGAGATATAAGGCTACCGCCGAAAAAAATATTATCGGCTCAGACTTCCGCCTGCATGGCGAACTGGGAACAACCGTCGGATTCAAAGGAAAAGATGTGAACGTAAAAGCCGAAGCATATATAAAAGGCGAACAACCAACTTTCTTCCAGAACAATTTTTCGACGAAACTCGCAGGATGGGAAAACGACTTTGGCGATATTCGCCGTGTATATGCGGGCGGAGAGATCAGTATTCCTCAATTCAAGACAAAGATTAGCGGAGGTGTCGAAAACCTTCAAAACTATATATACTTCGATGCTAATGCTCGTGCCAACCAAAACACAGGGAGTGTACAAGTATTCTCACTCAGAGTAGACCAAAAATTCAAAGCCGGAATACTGCATTGGGACAACAAAATAGTTTATCAGGCAACCGGAGACGACAAAACGCTTCCTTTGCCCGACCTCAGTTTATACACCAATCTATATCTACAGACCAAAGTAGCCAAAGTGCTGGATGTACAATTAGGAGTAGACACCCACTTCTTTACGAAACATTATATATCAGGATATGATCCGCTGACGATGCAATTTTACAACCAACGCGAAAAGAAAGTTGGAAGTTTCCCTATTGCAACGGCATACGTGAACGTTAATCTGAAATACACTCGCATTTTCCTTATGATGTACAATCTGGCTGAAGGTTTGGGGAATTCGGAAGCATTTACATCTTTGCATTATCCGATCAATCCACAAAGCATCAAGATGGGATTATCATGGCGTTTCAATGACTAACTATAAACACCATATTGTGTTATGAAAAACAGCACAATAAAAGCTTATCGTAAACCCCTGTTACTATGCGCCTGTATAGCCGCAGTTGTTGTGCTATATATCTTCATCAAAGGAGAGAAACAAGACCAGACGACAGTCAGAGATTATCCCCAGATAGCAAGTGATTCGCTGAATATAGTTACCGATTACAGCCCCTTCGGCTACTTTATCGATGGAGATTCGGTTGCGGGATTCAATCAAGAATTTATCCACTTGTTGCAACAATATTGCCCCATTAAGATCAATATACATTTAGAGGCAGATATAGAAGAGAGTATAACAGGGCTTCAGTCCTTAGAATACGATATCATATTCCGCAATCTGCCTGTTACTACCGCACTCAAAGATTCACTTTCGTTCACCGAAGTGATCATCAATAACAAGGATGTCCTCATTCAACGAAAGAAAAAGTACAACAACGACATAGCCCCCATACGCAGTCATTTAGATCTTGCTAAAAAGACGCTACATGTTCCCAGTGGATCACCGTCTATATTGAGAATAAACAATCTAAGTAAAGAAATCGGCGATACGATATACCACATCGAAGACAGTTTATACAACAATGCTCAATTGGTAATGAAAGTAGCTTTAGGCGAAATAGACTATGCTGTGTGCGACGAACATACAGTGAAAAGAATAATCGACATTATGCCGGAGGTAGACTATCAAACCTCAATCGGATTTACCCACTTCGAAGCTATGGCAGTACGAAAAAATGCCCCTGCTCTACTCGACTCCTTAAATAGCTGGATAATAAGAATTAAAGAGACTCCTGATTTCAAAAAACTATTGAAACGGTATTCCGATTAATTTTTTTTATCACTCATCAACGTCATTTTTATGTAAAAAGAATACCTATAAGTATTATATTCTATTTAATTTTGGAATGTGTTTCACGAAAAATGCAATCTGGACTTTGCATAATGCCAAAAAAAAGCTAACTTCGTGGATTCGAAAATGAGCAATAAATAGTGGAATCTTTTTTCAGAACGCACAAGTATTTAGTTGAGCATCTTGGTCCTTCAATAGAGCGCACGCTGATGCGACAGATAAACTGGAATCACAGGTTGATCGGGATCAAGGGTACTCGAGGTGTGGGAAAAACTAATTTCATTTTACAGTATGCCCGAAACGAATTTGATGTAAACAAAAGAGATTGTCTTTACATCAATCTCAATCATTTTTATTTTACAGTCAGAAGCATATTCAGCTTTGCAAAAGAGTTTGCAGAGAATGGCGGTAAAACATTATTATTGGATCAGATACATAAATACCCGAATTGGTCGAAGGAACTCAAGCAATGCTACAACGAGTTGCCCGAACTGAAAATCATATTCACAGGCTCTACGGTAATCGATCTGAGCGGTGATATTGAAATATCAGACAGTGTGCAGGTTTACAACCTCAGGGGATTTTCTTATCGGGAATTTCTAAACATCTTGCTCGAAAAGAATTTCAGAACATATAGCCTTAGCGAGATTATCGAGAATCACGGGCAAATAGCTGAAGAAATAAGCTCCAAGATCAATCCTATAAAGCGTTTTTGGGACTATTTGCATCATGGCTATTATCCGTTCTTCCTCGAGAAACGAAATTTCTCGGAAAACTTGTTGAAAACCGTAAACATGATGCTTGAGATAGATGTTCTTTCCATCAAGCAGATCGAACATTCCTATTTAGCTAAGTTGCGAAAGTTACTTTACATGCTGGCAATAGCATCGCCGGGTAAGCCTAATATAAGTCAGTTGAGCATAGATTGCGAGATATCGCGAGCCACAGTAACCAACTATTTAGAATATCTGAAGGGAGCCAGACTAATAAACATGCTGTATAAAGACGGAGAAAGCTATCCTAAAAAGCCGGATTTGGTATACATGCACAACACGAATCTGATGTTCCCACTGAAAATGAGTACGATCGACTATCAATCGCTGAGCGAAACGTTTTTCTACAATCAGTTACACCATAGTGATTATAAAGTAATGAGAGGAGCAAAAAAAGGCTTCTTCATAATAGAAAAAGACGGAGAAAAGTTCAGTTTTCGTGTCGAAGGAAATCCGACTCGGAGAAAACAAACAAAAAATGGAAGCAACACCCTATTAGCCGTTAATGGCTTAGTTGTCTCACAAGATCAAAAAAACGTAATACCCCTGTGGTTGTTAGGTTTTTTATATTAGAAAGAATCAACCCATACTAAATTTAGATTAAATATATTGAACTAAAAAATATCAAATCTTATGGCTAAACAGAAAAAGTTTTTAACATGTGATGGTAATCAAGCTGCGGCTCATATATCTTATATGTTCAGTGAGGTGGCTTCGATCTATCCTATCACACCATCATCAACAATGGCAGAATATGTTGATGAATGGGCCGCAGCCGGACGCAAGAACATGTTTGGCGAGGTGATCAGAGTACAGGAAATGCAATCAGAAGCCGGTGCTGCGGGAGCCGTTCACGGTTCGTTGCAAGCCGGAGCACTGACGACGACTTATACAGCATCGCAAGGTCTATTGTTGATGATCCCTAACATGTACAAGATCGCGGGAGAATTACTACCGAGCGTATTCCATATTTCGGCGCGTGCATTAGCAGCACAAGCCCTTTCCATTTTCGGAGACCATCAAGACGTTATGGCTGCACGCCAAACAGGATTTGCAATGTTTTTCACCGGATCGGTGCAAGAAGTTATGGATCTATCAGCCGTACCTCACCTGGCGACATTGGAAGCCCGTATACCTTTCATGAATATTTTTGACGGATTCCGTACTTCTCACGAGATACAGAAAATAGAACTGATGGAACAAGACAGCCTGGTTCCGTTAGTAGACCAAAAATCATTAACGGAATTCCGCGAAAGAGCATTGAATCCGAATAAACCGGTTACAAGAGGAACCGCTCAAAATGATGATATCTACTTCCAGTCTCGCGAAGCAGCAAACAAATTTTATGATGCTGTACCGGAGATTGTAGAGAAATATTTAGCCGAAATAACTAAAATCACAGGACGTAAATACGGATTGTTCGATTATTACGGAGCAGAAGATGCTGACCGCGTAATCATCGCAATGGGCTCTGTAACAGAAGCTGTACGCGAGACGGTAGACTATCTGAACGCCAAAGGCGAGAAAGTCGGTTTGGTGGCAGTACATTTGTATCGTCCATTCAAAGCCGAAGCATTCCTATCAGCTATACCAAAAACTGCTAAAAGAATCGCTGTTCTTGATCGTACAAAAGAACCGGGAGCAACAGGACAACCTCTATACTTAGATGTAAAAGACTGTTTCTACGGAAAAGAAAATGCCCCTACAATCGTTGGTGGTATATATGGTCTTTCTTCACGCGACACGACTCCGACTCAAATGATATCAGTATACGAAAACTTGGCGATGAATTTGCCAAAGAACGACTTTACGGTTGGTATCGTTGACGACGTAACATTCAAGTCTCTCCCGTTGAAAGATGAAATTGCAGTAGACGACTCCAACTACGAAGCTAAATTTTACGGTTTGGGTTCTGACGGAACTGTCGGCGCAAACAAGAATACAGTGAAAATCATCGGAGATACGACAAGCAAATATTGTCAAGCTTATTTCGCTTACGACTCTAAAAAATCGGGAGGATTCACCGCATCACATCTTCGCTTCGGCGATCATCCTATCCGTTCCACATATTTGGTTAATACCCCGAACTTCGTGGCGTGCCACGTTCCGGCTTATTTACACCTCTATGATGTAACCAAAGGACTTAAAGATGGCGGAACATTCCTTCTAAACTCGGTGTGGTCAAAAGAAGATGTAGGAGAACATCTGCCAAATGATGTTAAGAAATACTTAGCAAAACATAAGATCAACTTCTATATAATAAATGCAACTAAGATTGCGACAGAAATCGGTCTTGGCGGACGCACCAACACAATTCTACAATCAGCATTCTTCAAAATATCGAATGTAATCCCTTACGACTTAGCCGTAGAACAGATGAAGAAATTTATCGTTAAATCATACGGACGTAAAGGAGAAGACGTTGTTAAGAAGAATTATGCAGCCGTAGATCGCGGTATCGAAGTGGAACAGATTGAGGTGCCAGCTGAATGGGCAAATATCGTTGTAGAAAAACAAGCAGAAGATGACGCTCCTGAATTTATCAAGAATGTAGTTCGCCCTGTAAATGCACAAAAAGGCTACGACCTTCCGGTATCGGCATTCACCGGACGCGAAGACGGAACCTGGGACAATGGTACTACCGCATACGAAAAACGCGGAGTTGCGGCATTCGTTCCGGTATGGGAAGCCGAAAACTGTATTCAATGTAACCAATGTGCTTACGTTTGCCCTCACGCAACAATCCGTCCGTTCGTATTAGACGAAACCGAACAAGCTAAAGCTCCGGCTAACACAACCCTATTGAAAGCTCAAGGCAAACAATTTGACGGAATGGCATTCAAGATTCAAATTGACGTACTCGACTGCCTTGGTTGCGGTAACTGTGCCGACATCTGTCCGGGCAAAAAAGGAAACAGTGCACTTAAGATGGTTGAAATCGGAACACAATACGAAGAACAAGCGATCTGGGATTTCATGGTTGAAAATGTTTCAAGCAAAGCTCATCTCGTAGATGTGAAGATGAATGTGAAAAACTCTCAGTTTGCCACACCATTGTTCGAGTTCTCGGGAGCATGCTCCGGTTGTGGCGAAACTCCGTATGTAAAATTGATAACCCAATTGTATGGCGACAGAATGTTGATAGCCAATGCAACAGGATGTTCTTCAATCTATGGTGGTTCTGCTCCGGCAACACCTTATACAACCAACGATAGAGGACAAGGACCAGCTTGGGCAAACTCACTATTTGAGGACAATGCTGAATTCGGATTAGGATATGCCCTCGCTAATATAACTATGCGAGACAGAATAGAAAGACTAATGACCGAAGCTCAGGATTGCGACAAATGCTCGGCTGAAATAAAAGAAATATACAAAGAATGGATTGCGAACAAACAAGAGGCTGATAAAACGAAAGAGATATACAGTCGCTTACTACCACTCCTTGAAAAAGAAAAAGATGCGTGCGACTACTGCAAAGAAATTTATTCTTTGAAAGATTACATCGTGAAACGTTCTATCTGGATATTTGGAGGAGACGGATGGGCTTACGATATAGGTTTCGGTGGATTAGACCACGTAATCGCTTCGGGAGAAGACATCAACATCTTGGTATTGGATACAGAAATATATTCTAACACTGGTGGACAGTCGTCTAAATCGACCCCGATAGCAGCAGTAGCTAAATTTGCAGCAGCCGGTAAGAAAATCCGCAAAAAAGATCTTGGAATGATTGCTACAACATACGGCTACGTATATGCCGCCCAAGTAGCTATGGGTGCTAATCAGGCACAATGTCTGAAAGCGATTAAGGAAGCTGAAGAATACAAAGGTCCATCGGTTGTTATAGCCTACTCTCCTTGTATCAGCCACGGACTGAGAAAAGGAATGGGGCATGCGCAAAGCGAAGAAAAATCTGCCGTAGAATGCGGATACTGGCACTTGTGGCGCTACAATCCAATGTTGGAAGAAGAAGGCAAAAATCCATTTACATTAGATAGTAAAGCTCCTGATTGGGACAAATTCCAAACATTCCTTGGAGGTGAAGTACGTTATACATCTCTACAAAAATCAAATCCAGGTGAATTTTCAGAGTTGCATGAGGCTGCTCAGGAAAATGCTCTATGGAGATATAAGAGCTATTTACGCATGGCTGCCGATACCTCTTATAATACAGAGGGATAAACAGTTATAAACAAATAAGGCGGAGCGGAATATACTAACATATTTCGCTCCTTCTTTTTTAACACTAAAATACACAAACAGCTAATTCATATATAATTATTCCATTATATCATCTTTTTTTTGAAAAATGTATTATCTTTGCCCTTATTCAACGCATATCAACGCTTTACTTACACAAAATATAAACAAGACATGAACAGAAAAGCTTTACTAATCTCTTTAGTTTCAATTTGTTTTACGGCATCTCTGATAGCACAAGGCAGGGGTGGACAGCCATATACTCCGGCACCTTCTAAAAATGAATTTTATGTTAAAGATAAAATGTGGTCGATCTCTGTAGGAGGTGGAGCACAAATGTATGTTGGTGAAGATGACAACAAAGTAAGCTTCAACAAAAGACTGACCGTCGCCCCAACCATCACTGTGGCACGCCGATTGAGCAGTGTCTTCTCCGCCAGACTACAAGTAACCGGAGGAACCCTACATGGATATAATGACGGATGGGCCGGCACTTACACCAAATGGGATGACAAAGCATCCTACTACCCAGATAAAGCCACATTAGACCCGCAATGGGAATATATGGGATGGAAAGAAAACGAAGATTACGTCAAAAGAGACGGGGACAAACACTACGTACCCATCATAGAGGAATACAATGCAGAAAACAAGAATCTATATCTACAAACAATTCATTATATAGGATTTCATGGCGACCTTTCCGTTGCCCTGATTAATGCCTTGAATGGATACCAACCATACCGTAGATTCGAGATTTCTCCATTTCTCAGTTTAGGAGTATACCAACGCTTTGCCCACAGAGGTAATCTCTCCAGCTCATTTGTCGGTATAGGAGCCGGAGCAAACATATCTGTTCGTTTAGACGATAATTGGGGACTATTTGCCGAAGGTAGAGGAATGGTTGTCAATGACACCTTCGACGGAGAAAAAGGCTCGATGAGCAATAATGGTATCGGAAGTTTAACGGCAGGTGTTACTTACCATTTCGGAACACCAAGATACATTGACCCTGCATTAGACAAACGTTACAGCATACCTTACAGCATCGTAGAAGACAAAGATAAAATGGTTTTAGTTCCGGGAGGAAATATAGAAATCGGAGCCGGTTTTGATCCGGTATGGTGCGAAGATGCTCCGACAAAGCTTGTATCTGTCAGTCCGTTTTGGATGGATCAGACCGAAGTTACGAACAAACAATATAGAGAATTTGTATACTATGTGCGCGACTCCATCATCAGAGAAAGATTAGCTGATCCGGCATTCGGAAACAATTCATCTTATTTGAAAGCAAACAAATATGGAGAGTTAGTACTTAACTGGGGTAAACCTATTCCGTGGAGAAATGCAACACAAGGAGAAGCTGCTGCAATATCAAGCGTTATGCAGGAAAACGGCAACATCAATCCTAAAGCATTATTTTACAGATATAACAGATTCGATTCACACAGCTATTATGCATGTCTCGATCAGTTGAGCAAAGGCGTAAACAGTGTGCAAATAGCTAAGGATACGGCATATGTAGATAGAGAAGGATATATTGTGAGAAGAACAATCACAAGAGATTCGAGAGGTTCGCAAATGGATTTCACAAACACATATATTACAAATGTGTATCCGGATGAAATGAGTTGGGCTACAGATTTCCCTAATTCGAAAAATGACCAATACGTTGGCACTTATTTCGCATCCGAAGCATACAACAATCATCCGGTATTAGGCGTATCGTGGACACAAGCCGACGCTTTCTGCGCTTGGCGTACCGAAATGTACCTTGCAAGCGGCAAAAGCCTGAAAGGATTTACAGAATATCGTCTTCCTTCCGAAGCCGAGTGGGAATATGCAGCAAGAGACGGTAGATCGGAACAAGTATATCCTTGGTTGTCAGAAAAGACTCATACGTCAGATGGATTAGCACACCTAAACTACCGTGGTTCAACAGAACTTAAAGACTTGGTGATGCAGGTTGGAGCATTCCTTCCTAACAGATTCGGTTTGTACGACATGTCGGGTAATGCTGCCGAGTGGACAGCATCAACATACGTAGAAACAGTGGACAATATTTCAAGTCCGGCAAATCCGAACTTTGATTACAGAGCCAGTTTTGATGATCCGGCTATATTAAAAAGAAAAGTAGTAAAAGGTGGTTCATGGAAAGATACTGGAGCTTTTGTGAATCCGGGGGTAAAAACCTTTGAACAACAAGATAGGGGAAGATCATATATCGGTTTTAGATGTATCAGATCGTGGGTTTCGACTGAAAAAAAATAATAGATACCCAACAAAATAAAATTGCACCTTATCCGTTTTGTTCTTAGGAATCAAATGTAAAAAAAGATGAGAAAAAAGAATAATGTGGAGACTTTCTTAGCAAGCCCAACAGGAGCACGTTTGTTTAACATCTTCTACAGTTGGGGTGCGTCGGTGGTCATTATAGGTGCAATGTTCCATGTTGTACATCTTCCATACGCAAATCAAATATTCATGGTCGGGATGATAGTCGAGGCCTTAGTATTCTTTGTCTGGGGATTTGCAAATCCGGATGTAGCCGGAAAAGACGATGATACACAAGCGAGCAGTGTTGCCATATCAGGTGGTAGTGTAGCAAGTGGTGCGATACAACAACCATTAGGTGGAGGCGGTATTAGAACAGCAACATCGTCAAACAATGTGAACAATAGGAATATTTCGATATCGACTAAAGATGTAGAATCTTTGTCGGGTGAAATCGGAGACCTGAACAATGCTTCGGGATCACTCGTAGAGTCATACCAAAAGATCTTGAATAACACAGAAGGGCTATCTGCCGGTAGCGAAGTATTTGCGAAGAACATTGAGGTATTGAACCAACATGTCAGCGGATTGAACAAGATATACGAAACCCAGTTGCAGTCGATAACCGACCAAATGTCTGCGGTTAAACATACGAATGAAAGCCTTGAGCGAATTAAAAATATGTATAGTGAAGCTGTCTTCGACAGTTCTGCATTCAAGCGTGAAACAGAAAAAATGACGAAGAACATCGAAGCATTGAACGGCGTTTACTCTCGCCTACTCGATGCGATGACAACAAGCAGTCATCTGCGATCGTAAGATTCACTATTATCATTCCCACGTAGTGCGGTAATGAAGAAAAAGACATATTTATAATTCAAAAGAAATAATCAATGGCGGCTAATTCCGGACAGTCCACAAGACAGAAGATGATAAACCTGATGTATCTGGTTTTCATCGCTATGCTGGCACTAAATGTGTCAACAGAGGTCTTAAATGGGTTCGATCTTATAAATGATAATTTGCTTAAGGATATTGAAAACGCATCTGCTCGAAATAAGCAAATATATGAAGAAATAAACACTTCGTACAACAATAATCCTGAGAAAACAGAGAAGTCATATTTCGGAGCCTTAGAAGTAAAAGAGCAAACAGATTCGTTGTTTAATTATATACAAAGCCTAAAAATCGAGATAGCAAAAAAGAGTGACGGAAAAGATGCTGATATCAACAATCTGAAATCGAAAGATAATTTGGATGCATCATCAGAAGTTATGTTATCACCGATTAATGGTCAGGGAAAAAAGCTTAAAAGTGCAGTTGACGGATATAGAGATAGAGTCAATGCATTAGTAATTGATCCGGCTAAGAAAGAATTTATTGCAACCAGTTTATCAACAGAGCCTTCGGCGAGAGCGAAGAAAGACTTAAAAAACTGGATACAAGCTTCTTTCGAAAATATGCCGAGTATTGCGGTAATGACTTATCTGTCAGAATTGCAATCAAACATCAAGATGGCCGAAGGGGAAGCCTTGACCAACCTGTTGAAGAACATTGATGTTAGCGATTACAGAGTAAATGAACTGCAAGCTTTTGTGATACCCGAATCAAACATTGTGATGCAGGGAATGCCATATAATGCTAAGATAGTTTTGGCGGCAGTCGACACTACTCAGAGACCTCGCATCGTGGTTGACGGAAAAGAGATTGAGAACGGAAGTTATCAGGCTCTTACCGGAAGACCGGGCACATTCCAACTCAAAGGTATGTTGGAGTTGGGAGGTATTGGCGGACAAACGATCAACAGAGAATTCACTCGTGAATATACTGTGATTGAACCAATGGCAACTGTGGCGCCACTATTGATGAATGTTTTATATGCAGGTATTGAAAATGAAATGAGTATATCTGTGCCGGGAGTTGTGCACAAAGATATTATAGCTTCGGCAACAGGAGGAACTTTGACTGCAAAAGGAAACATCTGGGTAGCCAAGCCGAGCCAAGATATTGGCGGCAAATTTATGATCAACGTAGCAGCAAGAGTAAACGGTAGTCAACGGACTATCGCACAGAAAGAATTTAGAATAAGGGCACTACCCGACCCTACTGCATACGTAAGCTATAAGGATGCGGGCGGAGCAGTAAGAGCGGTTAAAGCCGGAGGAACAATTCCGAGGTCGGCATTAATCAATTCGGGAGGAATAAGAGCCTCCATCGACGATGGCGTTCTTGATTTACCATTTACCGTGGTAAGTTTCAGAACCGAAACCGTAGATGCAATGGGCAACGCGATGCCTCTACTGTCTGAAGGAAGTAATTTTTCGGGAAGGCAGGTTGAACAGATACGCGAATTAGACAGAGGTCGGAAATTATTTATAACTGAAATAAAAGTAAAAGGTCCTGACGGACGAGAACGAACAATCGGAACTTTAGACTTGAAACTGAATTAAGATAAGACTGAATTTTAATTAACACAATAAAACTACTTAATTATGAGATACGTATTATTAGCTCTGCTTATGGGGCTTGTGATGAGTTCTTTAGAAGCTCAGGATGGCTCATCTAAAGCAGAAAAGACAAGCACGAATGCGTCATTCAAAGATCAGGCAATCCATTTCGGGGGGCAAACATCAGACATTCTACCCACATCGTCGTGGGCAAGAACGATATACAGGACAGTATCTAAAGATGATATTGAAAACTCATTGCTCTTTACACCGGCAGTGTCGGATAATGAGCATGTCAATTTGTTCTCTTTGCTGATGAAACTTCTTAGCGAGCAAAATGATGTGCCTATATATGAGTTTCAGTACAAGGTTGATGAAAACAACCCTTTAACTCCAACGCATCTATCTGCTATATTGAACGAGAACGACATACCTTACACCATTCAGAACGGCAGATTTATCTCTGTTCCGGACACATGCCGATTGGCAGACAATGTAACGGCGTACAATGTTAAGGAAGTTTGGACATATGACCCGCGAGCAAATAGAGGATATGCCAAAATTGAAGCTATATGCCCTATCCTTGATATGAATGAGACAGAAGATACCGGTATAGGTTCTAAAATATCAATGGGTTGGATTCCATTCGATTGTTTAGCACCTTATCTGATGAGAGCTAAAGTTACTCTGCCAAATGAGTTGAAGAAATGCGACAAAGAGACTGTTTCCGAATTAAGCATGTTTGAATACATCGCTAATAGACATTACACAGGAGAAATATACCAACTTGACAACAGTATGTTGGTTGATCATCTGAAAATAGGACAGCCACTCAGCGAACTGCAAGCACTTGTCGAAGATTGGTTAGTTTTTGTAGAGAAAGACTTCACAAAATTTAAGTAACGGCAATCTCGTTACTATCCCAATTAGAATATATCAAGCCCTCTGCTCGACATTGTATATCAATTTGTTGAATAGAGGGCTTAACTATTTAAAGAACTCAACCTTTTGGAAATGAGTTTCACGTTTATCTTCCGCCGGAATCTTCATATAATCGCCATACTGCACAGTGAGGTATTTGTCGGGGTTCTTAGGGGCAGAAAACGGCAAGCCTTCAAATATTATTTTACACACAGGAAACATATAAGTGGCGTTGTGGTTGGTCGAGTTTCCAATACCATAGCTGTGCAAAATATTGTCCGACTTTGTGATTGAGCAAATCAGACGGGCAATCTGCGCAAATGCACATCCTAACGGATATAACAGGAGTGATAGACTGTACTCGTAGAAATAACGCAGAGAGTGAAGCGGTTTTCCTCGTTTCAGACGGCGAAAAGCTCGCCCATAAAAGAAATCGACAAAATCTTTAAGCCACCTGTAACTGCGTTCTTCCGAAAAGATATCAATATAATAACCCTTCTCTTTATATTGTGCTGCATCTTCCTCCTCATTATGTACAATAGAAAACCGATCTCTGACTTTCGAGAACAAAAGTCGGTAGCTCTTTTCTTTCGGCGTTTGCAGATAAAGATTATCAGGCAACTCTTTCGGTAATATTTTGAGCAATTTTTTATAATCTTTCCTCATCAGTTCTATATCTATATCATCATCCCAAGGGATAAATCCTCCGTGCCGTATTGCCCCCAACAGAGTGCCTCCACTAACCCAATAAGGTAAATTATGTTTGTCGCATATTTCGGTAACAGCAATTAAAATATCGAGCATTTTTAATTGCAAAGTTCTCAACTCCGATCCGTCAGGATTGTATTTCTCTCTGAGGACAGCAGTTTCGTCAGCTATATTTTTCATTGTTAGTGAATGATTTTAAATAAAAGTTCTTTCAACAACTCTCCATCGGGCGTAGATACATTGTCCACTCCTTTCCCCTTTGCATCATAAGTTCGCAACAAGGATATTATCTGCATGCATTTGAATGCATTGTAGTGTTTCAATGCGAGCACATAGTCTTTAGCCTGAAATGTGTTGCGGAATCCCAACTCATTAGCAATTCCTTGTTCGGTTTTGTTCGGAGCCCAATAACAGATCATCAGGTTGCTGAAAAAATTGAACAAGATGGAAAGAGTCATTATATATGGATTATTCTTGGGGTTCTTCTCGAAGTAATCAGCGATACGATTTACCTTAAAGATATCCTTCTCAATAACCGCCTTTAGCAATTCGAAATTATTGTATTGCTTGCTGATTCCGATATTCTGTTCTATCAGATCGGGAGTAATAGCCTTTTGTCCGGCAGGCAGTGATATTTGCAATTTCTCTATCTCGTGAGACAGTTTACTAATATCGTTTCCTAAATAGTCGGTCAGCATCTGCGCTCCTTTCTGATCAATCGCCAACCCCTTGGCCTTAATATACGACACAATAAATGCCGGCATCTTATAGTCGGGTATCTTTGGGGATTCTACGATAATTCCATTTTTATCAATCGAAGCATATAATTTTTTCCGTTTGTCCAACGATCCGCCTTTATAGTTCAAGACAAGTATCGTACTTTTCAACGGATTTTTTATATATACTTCCAGTTCCTCTATCTTACTCAAATCTTGAGCCTCACGAACAACAATCAGTTGGCGCTCCGACATCATCGGGAAACGACGAGCTGCCGTTATCAGGTCTATCACATTCGAGTCCTTCCCATACAATATATACTGATTAAAGTCACGCTCTTCTTCAGGTATAACCTTATCCATCAACAGCGTTGTGAGTTCATCAATATAGTACGGTTCTTCGCCCATAAAGAGATAGACAGGAGAGAATTTCCCTGCTAATATATCAGATTTTGCCTGCTCAAAATTCATTTTTATTCGAAACGTAGATGTTTGACGGTAGTTCCCATATTTATCAATGTCGTAAGAGCTTTTATTCCTATATGAACGTGCTCCTCAACAAACGTTTTAGTAACATAGCTATCACTTCTCTCGGTTTTCACCCCATCCGAAATCATCGGCTGATCCGAAACGAGCAAAAGCGCACCTGTCGGTATATGGTTTGCAAATCCGCATGTAAAGAGAGTCGCCGTTTCCATATCGACGGCCATTACTCGTATTTTGCGTAAATAATCTTTAAAGTTATCATCGTGCTCCCATACACGCCTATTGGTGGTGTACACCGTCCCGGTCCAATAGTCTCGCCCAAAATCGCGAATATTGGATGACAATGACCTCAACAGATTAAATGCCGGTAAAGATGGCACTTCGGGTGGATAATAGTCATTAGATGTTCCTTCGCCTCTGATGGCGGCAATGGGCAAGATATAATCTCCAACCTCATTGACTTTCTTTATTCCTCCACATTTGCCAAGGAACAATACTGCCTTAGGCTGTATTGCACTCAGCAAGTCCATTATAGAAGCTGCATTAGCACTCCCCATCCCAAAGTTGATAATCGTTATCCCGTTGGCAGAAGCATTCGCCATATTAGCATCCAATCCCAAAATGGGAACATTGAAATGGTTTGCAAACACTTCTACATATTTCGAGAAGTTGGTGAGCAAAATATGTTTTGTAAATTGATCTAAAGGTCGCTTTGTGTAACGAGGCAACCAATTTTCAACAATTTCTTGTTTCGTTTTCATATTAAACTTAAATTTGTTTCTAATGTACAATAGACAAAGGTAGCAAATGTTGAAATTAAATCTGCCGTCATATAATGTAAAGGTAAAAAAAATAGATGACAAACTATTCGTTTTCGATGGTTTGCGGAAAAAGTATGTTGCACTCACTCCCGAAGAATGGGTGCGCCAGCATTTCATCAACTATCTTGTTACTGAAAAAGACTATCCGTCTACCCTCATTGCCAATGAAATACAAATAAACCTAAATAATCAGAAAGTCAGATGCGATTCGGTTGTGTATAACCGAAACATACAACCATTGATGATAATAGAATACAAAGCACCTCAAGTAACAGTCAACCAGCAAGTATTCGATCAGATAGCAAAGTATAATATTGTTCTGAAAGTAGATTTCCTGATTGTTTCGAATGGACTGGAACATTATTGCTGTAAAATCGATTATGAGAAGCAATCATTTCATTTCTTGAAAGATATCCCTTCCTACGAAGAATTAAATCCGCATGTGGAAAAATAAATTCAATTCCATGTAAATTGTAAATATAGAAATTATTACCTTTGAACCTCACCTTATTATTTTCATCATGAAGAACATAAAACAGATAATACTACTTGCCATTTTCATATTGCCATCTCTGCTTGTGGGACAGAATGATTCTGTATCGAACAAGCTCCTCTCGTTTGTCGAAAACATCAACATATTCAGTAAATATGTTCCGCAAGAGAAGGTTTACCTGCACTTAGATAATACCGATTATTTCTTAGGCGAAACTGTTTGGTTCAAAGCATATGTGGCAACTTCGAAACTCAATGCACCATCCGATTTAAGTAAGGTATTGTATGTCGAGATTCTCACGCCGGAAGGACGTGCTATAAAAACCCAAAAATATAAACTAGAAAACGGACAGTGCAGCGGAAATATCGTTCTCGATCTTTCACTATTCTATTCGGGATTCCACGAAATAAGAGCCTATACACGCTATATGACAAACTTCGACAGCGACGCTGTATTTTCGCGCGTTATTCCGATATACAACAGTCCGAAAAAGGTTAATGACTATACTGAGCGTAAAATAAGTGGTGCAAGTACAAAGCGGGAGTCGTTCCGCCCCAAATCGGAGAAAAGAGAAGATGTAAACGTCCAGTTTTTCCCACAAGGGGGAAAACTTATTGCAGGCTTAGAAAACAAAGTAGCATTTAAAGTTACCGACAAACAGGGAAGACCGCTGAATGCAAATGCAACTATTTACAACTCGAAGAAAGAAGAAATCTTGACTTTCACTTCTGTTCATCAGGGAATGGGAGATTTTGTATTTATCCCTGACGAGAACTGGTATTCTGCGAAAGTTGAAACAATAGTTAAGGATAAGAGTAAAACTAAAACATTCTATCTCCCTAAAGCCGAAAAAACGGGCTACGTAATGGACGTTAACAATCTGGAAAAAGAGAATGTACATGTACATATCCAACGTAGCAATGAAGTGGATGAGACCCAACTGGGATTGGTTACTCTTGTTAGAGGGGAAGTTTGCGATTTCGTCACCATTGACTTTGCATCTGAGTCGTCTGTTGATTATGCGATAAATAAAAAAAAGCTACCTTCCGGCGTGGGACAATTGGTGTTATTCAATAGTCAAGGCAAAGTATTGTCCGATCGCCTGCTGTTCACAAAAAGAGAAGATATCCATGAACTTGAGTTCACTGTTCAGCAAGACAAGAATATCTACTTGCCTTTCGAAAAAGTATCTATGAACTTTCAAGTCAAAGACAAGGATAATCCTATCGAGACATCGTTTTCGCTATCTGTCAGAGATAGGAATCGGTGCATGACCAATCTTGTCGAAAATGATCTCTATGTAGACATGTTGCTCTCTTCCGACCTGAGAGGATATATACAAGACCCTTACTACTATTTCGAAGATGAAGATAAAGATCGTCTTTATGCTCTCGACCTGCTGATGATGACCCAAGGCTGGCGCCGCTATAAATGGGAACACATGACCGGACTCTCTCCGATGGATGCAAAACAATTCATCGAAAAAGGAATAATGATAGATGGTGCAATTCGCAGTCGAATAAGAAAAAATGCAAAACCGGGACTTGATTTGAGTATCATGATGACAAAACGAGATACCGCAAGTAGAGCAAAGCTACAAACTCTTACCGGTGAATGCATTACCGGAGAAGAAGGACAATTCGCCTTCATGCTCGACCAAGACATTCAAGGCACATGGAACACTGTGATTCAGGCTAAGGACAAAGGTAAGAACAAAGACAACCGCATCATGCTCAACCGTATGTTCTCGCCTGATAGACGATTTTACCGCTATTTCGACACAGAGATAATCCCCATTGAAAGAGAAATAGATTTGAATGCGCCCATAGTCGAAGAAAATACGGATCGAGATGACGAAAATTTGAATGATATATTGCCAGAGAATAACGACAAGTTGGGCATTACCGAGAAGACACATACATTAAAAGAGGTTATTATAACAGAAAACAAATCGACCCGATGGACACAACAACGATTGACCGCAAATCATCTCGTATATGACGTACGAGAAGAATATGATAACCTAATAGATAAAGGCGACGAGGAATATGATATGGTTATGGACTATTTGACTAAAATTGATCCTAATTTCAGAATTTCATATAGCGCAAGTTCGACAGTGACGGTAACTGCCGAGATTACTTACAAAGGTAGACCTATTACATTTGTTATGAATAATAAGTTATTAACAGAACAAGCCTGGGAAAGCCCTGAAAATGTCAGCATGAGCCGAATAAAAAAACTTTCTATATCTGATGGCGGATCACTACTCCCTGTGGCAAAATTTGATGACAACGGAGACGATCTACCTCAAGGCAAACACATTAGCTTAAGTGCTGGTGATGTGAATGCTTTAACGAGTAAACACCCTGTATACGTATTCTTATACACATACCATGACTACCTAAGCGTTTCATCATCCAAAGGGACAAGACTCACAACAATACAAGGCTATGAAGTAGAAAAAGAATTTTATTCTCCCGTCTATGATTATGACATCTCGGAAATTGAAGGGGATCATCGCCGCACACTATATTGGGATCCTCATGTAAAAACCGACAAAGACGGTAATGCTCAAGTAGAATTCTACAACAATGACTCGCAAAGTGATTTTATCATCAATGCAGAAACGATGACCACAGACGGAAAAATCGGAATATATACGGAATAAACTAAAATATCGTTATAATAAAGAAAAGAAGCTCATTTGAGTTTCTTTTTTTATTACTTTTGATTCAACAGTCATAGAAAAGAAAAAAATAAAGATCATGAAAAATAGAATCCCCCATAAATCGGAAAAACGGAAAACAAAAAATCAGATTGTAAATACCATCATCAATTTCTTCAATTCTAATTCAGAGAGTGCATTCAGCGCGAAGCAGGTTGCCGAAAAAATAGGGCTGAAGAAGGTTGCTGAAAAACAAATCGTCACAGACATTATTTTCGACCTTAAAGAAGACGCATTCATTATCGAAGACGGAAGGGGAAAATACAAATCGAATACACGAGGTCTGTTTCTCGAAGGTTCTTTCGAACGAAGGAGTAATGGAAAAAACTTCTTCATACCCGACGATGGCAGCAAAAATGTGATGGTGCCGGAGAGAAACTCGGCACATGCAATGAACGGAGACCGGGTGAAAATACAGATGTTGGCCAAATGTAAAGGACGCGATCCCGAAGGAGAGGTTATCGAAATACTGGAACGTAAACAAACTCGACTTGTCGGTACCTTACAGGTGTTGAAGCATTATGCATTCCTCGAAATGGATAGTAAAATATTAGCAAATGACATTTTCATTCCTTTAGAAAGCCTCAACAATGGGAAAGACGGAGAGAAAGCTGTTGTTGAAGTAGTTGAGTGGCCACGCAAAGCTAAGAACCCGATAGGGAAAGTCATAGATGTGCTGGGTGTGGCAGGAGAGAACGATAGCGAAATGAATGCTATTCTTGCCGAATTTGGTCTGCCATATAAATATCCTGACAAACTGGAAGAAGCTGCAAATAAAATATCAGATGTTATCACCGCCGAAGAAATATCGAAAAGAGAAGACTTTAGAGGAACAACAACTTTCACAATAGACCCTCGCGACGCAAAAGACTTTGACGACGCATTGTCGATAAAACAACTGAAAAACGGGAATTGGGAAATCGGCGTTCACATTGCCGATGTTACACACTATGTGCAAGAAGGAGACCAGATAGACAAAGAAGGCGAAAGCCGTGCTACCTCAATCTATCTTGTAGACAGAACAATACCGATGTTGCCTGAGAAATTAAGTAACATATTATGTTCGCTACGCCCTAACGAAGAAAAGCTGTGCTACTCGTGCATCTTCGAAATGGATGACGAAGCTAATGTGATAAAGCATCGCATCGGTCGCACTGTAATTCTTTCCGACAGGCGGTTCACATACGAAGAAGCTCAAGACATATTAGAAACCGGCACTGGCGATTTTAAAGACGAGGTATTGAAACTGAATGATCTCGCCAAGAAAATAAGAAAAAAACGTTTCGACAACGGAGCTCTTTCGTTCGACCGACACGAAGTCCGTTTCGAGATAGATGAAAAAGGTAAACCATTGAGCGTATATTTCAAATATGCAAAAGATTCGAACAAACTGATAGAAGAATTTATGCTATTAGCGAACAAAACGGTTGCCGAATTTATAGGAAAAACGACAAAAGACAAAAAAGCAAAAACATTTGTATACCGTGTACACGATCAGCCTAACGAGGAAAAGATGGAAAACCTCGCTCAATTTATCCGCCGTTTCGGCTATAAGATAAAGGTTGACGGATCGAGGTTTGCCGTATCTCAGTCGTTAAATGCGCTCTTGGGAGAAGTAAGCGGCAAGGCCGAAGAAAACCTCATCTCAACTATTGCCGTACGAGCCATGGCTAAAGCTATGTACACGACAACAAACATCGGGCACTACGGATTGGCATTCGATTATTATACACATTTTACATCTCCCATACGCCGCTATCCCGACATGATGGTACACCGTCTGCTGACAAGATATCTCGATGGAGGGAAAAGCGTTAGCAAAACGCTGTATGAGGAGAAATGCGAACATTCTTCCGATATGGAACAATTAGCCGCAAATGCCGAACGGGCTTCTATCAAGTACAAACAGGTAGAGTATATGTCTGACAAGCTCGGACAAGTATTTGATGCCGTAATATCGGGAATCACCGAATGGGGTGTGTATGCCGAAATAAATGAGAACAAGTGTGAAGGAATGATTCCTATCCGAGATCTGGATGATGACTTCTACGAGTTTGACGAAAAGAACTACTGCTTGCGCGGGCGTAGAAAAAACAGAGTATATCAATTAGGAGACGCTATAAAAATAAAAGTCGCAAGAACCAATCTGGAACGAAAACAATTGGACTTTGCTTTGGTCGAAGATTAACATTAATATCGGCACTCATTTGCATGTAATTTTATTTGTAACAAAAATATTATGAATTGATTGCATGCCAATAAAGGGTGTCCTTTATGTTTTTTTATTAAATATAATTTTTACATTTTAACTACCATCCTCTACAATTTTATAATTTACAAGTAGGTTATGCTGATCAAATAGACTTATATTTGTAGCCAACAAATGCTATTTGATAGAACACGATGCGTTTGTGATTGATGTAAGGATCAAAAAAATAATCAATAAATATGGCAAAGATCAAAGGTGCAGTTGTGGTTGATGTCGAACGTTGCAAAGGGTGCAATCTGTGTGTTGTAGCCTGTCCGTGCGATGTATTGGAACTACAGCCAAGGCATGTAAATCAGAAAGGATATCACTATGCATACATGAAAAACCCTGATGAATGTATCGGGTGTGCAAACTGTGGATATGTGTGTCCCGATGCATGTTTAACTATTTACAAAAAGAAATTGGTATAATGAACAAGAACGAGTAAAGATGTTTTCTCTTTCTTGTTTTTAATTTAATATTCTATGTCAGAAGAAGTAGTACTATTAAAAGGGAATGAAGCAATAGCACATGCGGCTATTCGTTACGGAGTCGATGGTTATTTCGGCTATCCGATCACTCCCCAATCAGAGATAATGGAAACATTGATGAGCGAAGCTCCGTGGACAACGACCGGCATGGTCGTTCTTCAGGCCGAGAGCGAAGTTGCGTCAATCAATATGGTATATGGTGGTGCCGGATGCGGAAAGGCTGTTATGACATCCTCTTCCAGTCCGGGTGTGAGCCTCATGCTCGAAGGCGTTTCGTACATCGCTGCGGGAGAATTGCCTTGCCTCATCGTGAACGTTATGCGTGGAGGACCCGGATTGGGTACAATACAACCATCACAAGCCGATTACTTTCAGGCAGTAAAAGGTGGTGGACATGGTGATTACAAGTTGATAACCCTTGCTCCGGCTTCGGTGCAGGAGATGTCTGACTTCGTTGTGCTGGGCTTTGATATGGCATTCAAATACCAAACTCCGGCAATGATATTGACAGACGGCGTGATTGGTCAAATGATGGAAAAGGTAGCTCTTCCTCCGTTCAAAAGAAGAAGAACAGAAAAGGAAATAAGAGAGCAATGCCCTTGGGCAACATTGGGGCGTCCTGAGAGCAGAGGACCCAACATTATAACAACACTTGAACTTGATTCGTACAAAATGGAGGAAAATAATATTCGCCTTCAAACCAAATATGCACGTATAGAAAAGGAGTTCAAATTGCACGAGGAGATCGATTGCGAAGATGCGGACTATATATTTGTTGCATTCGGATCGGCAGCTCGCATTTGTCAGAGAGCGATGGAGATTGCCAGAAGCCAAGGAATAAAGGTCGGATTGATTCGTCCGATAACGTTATGGCCTTTCCCATCCGAAGCAATAGACAAATATTCAACCAAGATAAAAGGAATTTTGACTGTGGAAATGAATGCCGGACAGATGGTCGAAGATGTTCGATTGGCTGTGAACGGAAAAGTAGATGTAAAACATTTTGGTCGTTTGGGTGGGATCGTTCCTACTCCGAACGAGATAGTTGTGGCACTAAAAGATAAATTCAATTGTTGATAAAAGATCATGAGCGATATAAATAAAATTATAGACCCAGCCAATTTAGTTTACGCAAAACCCGAATTAATAAATGATACTCCGATGCATTATTGCCCCGGATGTTCGCATGGTGTTGCCCATAAGCTTATTGCGGAAGTTATAGACGAAATGGGGTTGAAGGCTGAGACAATTGCCGTAGCACCTGTTGGTTGCGCGGTGTTTGCTTATAACTACATGGACGTCGATTGGCAAGAAGCTGCTCACGGACGTGCTCCGGCAGTAGCAACAGCTATTAAGAGGTTGAACCCCGAGAAACTGGTATTCACATATCAGGGCGACGGAGATTTGGCTGCAATCGGTACGGGCGAAACGATACATGCTGCCAACAGAGGCGAAAACATTGCAATTATATTCATCAATAATGGAATATATGGGATGACAGGAGGTCAGATGTCTCCGACCACCCTTGAGAATATGAAAACATCGACAACCCCTAACGGACGCAATATCAGCGCGAACGGGTATCCGCTAAAGATCCTTGATTTGCTGGCTATTTTGCCGGGAGTCTGCCTTGCCACTCGTCAGAGTGTGCATACCGCCGGAGCTGTAAAGAAAGCTAAAAAGATGATAAGACAGGCTTTTGAAAACTCGATGGCAAACAAGGGAACGTCTATCGTGGAGATTGTGTCGACATGCAATGCCGGATGGAAAATGACACCGGACGGAGCAAATAAATGGATGGTAGAAAATATGTTTCCGGAATATCCGATGGGGGATCTGAAAAACGAATAAAAAAGGATTTAGGATGATAACAGAAATAATTATAGCCGGATTTGGGGGACAAGGTGTGCTTTCGATGGGAAAGATTCTTGCCTACTCCGGATTGATGGAAAATAAAGAAGTTTCATGGTTTCCGTCTTATGGACCTGAACAACGTGGTGGAACAGCCAATGTTACAGTAATATTGAGCGACAACCCGATCAGTTCTCCCATATTGAACGAATTTGATGTGGCGATAATACTTAATCAGCAATCGTTAGCAAAATTCGAGTCTCAGGTTAAACCCGGAGGCATCATCATTTACGACCCTAACGGCGTATTCAATCCGCCTACACGTACCGATATTTATGTCTATGAAGTAGCTGCAATCGATACTGCTTCGTTGATGAAGAACACAAAGGTGGTGAATATGATTATATTGGGGGGATTCCTGCAAGCATGTCCGATCGTAGAGCTGGAAAACGTAATGTCGGGATTGAAAAAATCGTTGCCCGAAAGACATCACAAACTATTGCCGATGAACAAGGAGGCTATCCTAAAAGGGATGGAAATCGTAAAAGAAATAAACAAGCCTGCATAGAGTCCGTAATGTAAATGAGGAACGAGGCTGCCGTATGGCAGCCTTTGTTATATGGTTAACTGTCATTCAAAACGTGTCCATATCTCATGTGCACGATACGCCCCTATCGTTACATCAGCAAGCATTTTATCTGAATGGATATCAACATCAATATGCCCCAACAATCCATTTAGAGCAACTCTGTCGGGATGAGTATAGAGGATATTTTCCACACACACTCCATCTTTATAGGTATATGTACCTCCCGCTCCGGTCTGAATATTTCCATCTTTATCGAAGTGAAACCAAGCGAAGGCATTACCAGAAATCAACTTAACCATCTCTATACTTGCATCTTCAGGCACTTGAGTTATCCATGCTCCCTCTATTTCTGTTTTTATACCTCTCTGTAATGCAGTGTCAGCACTAAGCCGCTGCCATTCTTCTTTTATTTGCACACTGCCATCAAGTAGGCCCTGATAGGTTGCGCCATTCTGAGATAAGGATATCTTATCATATACAGCTTTTTTTTCCTTCCAAGGTTCCATTTGAGGCAGAGTATACAATATAGTTTCAGTATACACCCTATCCTTGTAAGTATATGTTCCTCCAGCCCCTGAAAATATTTGATTGGTTTGCTTGTTGTATCTGAACCAAAAAAACTTCCCGTTAGTTATAATTTTAACAGATCCTATTTTGCTTGATTTCAAATTGTTTCCCGAAACAGCAATCCATGCTCCTTCGACAGGCTCGGTTTCCTCAACGATTGAGGTAATGTCTGCCGCTGCAATGCTATCCAGATTGTTTGTAACCTTCTTACAGCTAAACAGCATAATTGCAGTTGCAATAAAAGGCAGTAGCACAAGATATCTAAGTCCAAGCCAAGGCTTTGATTTTTCTTTCAGCATCATAGCAATCCTTTTTTTCAGACTACTATGTGTAAATTCATTAATGATCATATTGAAATACCGTGTGCCGGCTGCTTTTTTGATCAATAATAACTGGTACTGCTTAGGCTCTATACCTGAACTCAATACGAAATTATCAGCTTCAAATTCATGTATATCCTGCAACTCCTTTTTCATGAGCCATATCACAGGGTTATACCATTGAAATATAGTCAACAGATTGGAAACGATGAGGTCTAATGAGTGTAAATGCTTAACATGAGCCTGCTCATGAGATAACACAGATTCTCCGAAACCTTCATAATCCTCTTTCGATAGAATTATATATTTCATCCACGAGAAAGGTTCGATATCTTTGTTATGTAGCACAATTATCGAGTTCCGATGTTGAATTTTTTCACCATTCCTACTCAACAGATAGATGCGCCTCAGCGATACAAGAATACCCGCTGAAAGGAAAGCAACCCCTATAATATAAATCAATATTATAGCATTGACCCAATTTATATTATAACTTGAAGCAAGGTCGGTTTGTACTTCTTTATCAAGAACTAAGGGCACATCAAACAATACATCTTGCGCATTGAGTATCTGTTCCGATATAGAGGTCTCGTAACTCTGCACTGTTTCATGAATTGCAGTAGGATTTATATCGAATGTGATTAAAGGGCAGAGAACAGATATAAAATATATCGACATCAGTGTTACTCTATTTAATCGATGTAGTGTATTCTTCCCAAGAAATAACTTGTATGCAAAAAATAGTAGAATGAGGCAAATAGACACCTTCAGATTGTAGGTTAACAATAGTCCCATGCGATTCTATTTTTTATGAGCTTTTTCAATTAACTCTATTAGACTCTTGAATTCCTCAACCGACAGATTTTCTTTCACAATGAGTGATGATACAAGTTCACGGTACGAATTGTTGAAATATTTAGACATCACATTTTTCAATGTCTTCTTACGAAAACCTTCTTTACTCATTAGAGCGTGATACTTGTATGTTTTGCCCATAGATTCGTGCCCTACAAATCCTTTATCTTCGAGTATTCGTACAATTGTGGAAACTGTATTGATATGAGGCTTGGGGTCTTCGTACAACTTCTGAATATCTTTGACTAACATTGGTCCGTTTTGCCAAAGAATCTCCATTATCTCCTCCTCTTTATTTGTCAGATATCTCATGGTTGTTGATTATGTAACTAACACAAAAATACGAAACTTTCGACACGAAACGAATGAATATAATATAATATCTCACAGATTATGTATATCCGTTCTGTCTCACTGATTTAGGCTACCTTTTCTATAAAAAATTCCCTACACGCGAATATTAGCGTGTAGGGAAGAATCTTATAGTAATGGATTAACCTTGCCGGTTAATGTATACCTGAATTTAGTATCTCTCTATTTAAAAAGGAATTACTTCTTTTTCTGTCAACTCTCTCAGTGTCACATTGAATGCTTCAGCACTTGGCTCATCTACAACTGAAGAATTATCGCCTAATGCTCCGGATAATGTATAATGATATCCTTTTTCGATCGCACCTTTATAGATGATTTTCTCAGCCCAAACATGGGCATTTACTTCTTCCGAATGCTCGATAAATTGTAATTTTATTGTTACATCTGCACCTTCTGTTACAAGATTTCCGAAATGTCCTTCTTCTTCACGCACTTTCTCCAAAGTCGTCGCCATCATAGGAAGGAAAGATCCTCCTCCACCCAAAAACTCTTTATCTATAGATGCTGTTACATCTGCAATCCCAAAACCGGCATAATCTGGTGATATAGTAAAGAATACATGGCTCACTTTCTCTGGCACTTTGAATGTAGCAGCATCCGTTATTTTGATATCAATGCTACTCCACATTGGTACCAATACCACTTCTTCATCAGCATTCGTATCAGGACGAACCGAAATAGAGAATGTTTTGTAAAAAATGTTTTCATTATTAGATCCCCCTACTATCACCTGATTACCAATACAATAATCCGTAGCGTAATTCAGGGGAGTATATATCGGTAATCGACTTAAGGTATTAGCACTTGCATACATGATGGATACGTAGTAATCACCCTCTGCCAATTCATCTTCAATCTTAAATACAGAAACCGGTTTTAAACTTTGAGCTATAATCCTATTTTTAACTACTGTTTTAGCCGATTGCTTATATACTACATACTGAAAATAGCCTCCGGTTTCGGGTATTTCAGCGTCTGCTTTTACAATATCATTCTTGTCAATACTAAAGCCAGACACTCCATATTTTACTTTATATAAGGTGTCGGAATTTTCAGCATCATCGCTACTACACGAAACGAATAGAGCAATACCCATTAACAGGCTCAAGATTTTTTTCATTTTGTAAAATTTTAGTGTTAAAAAAAAGAATATACATTCTCTGCTGATAAGCAGCAATGCTCAAATGTATTACTTTTTTGTCAATATCCGGTCATTTCAGACTCTATATCTTTCGCTTTCTGCAATGACGCCTTGTTGTTCACATCAATATTATACTTGCTTCGAGCAGGAATCACCAATTGAGTGCCCGCAAATATATTATCAGCATCATCTACAACATCAATATTTTCTTCATATATATATACCCAATATGATTTATCTCCATAATAATCGAGACTCAACGAGCGAAGATCTGTACGCGAAGACGTAGTTATTGTTACAGGTTCAGTTTGAGAGCTTTTCAATATTCTCTTGGTTTGCTGAGGTAAGGCTTTAGCTTTCTCTTCATGTATCGTTTTTTCCTCCGCTATTGGTTTTATAACAACCTTTTCTTCCTTTGGTACGATGAGATTATCCAGATCCTCTTCATCTGTATTTACCTGTATCACATCCTCTTTATCCACCGATAGGGTATCCGCCAAGATATTCTGTTTATTAATCCGCGCAGAATCCGATTCATCATACATTACAACATCATGGCTGTTAAATACCTCCGGCACAGCCGTTTTCTTGTTATCAAAAACATTTTCATATAATTTATATGACAAGAATCCGATAACCAAAACTAACAGCAAAATAAGAGCAACTATATTTTTATTTTGAAGTAAGTTGTCTTTTTTTACAGAGGAGTGTTTTTTACTATTTGCTCTCCGCTCCCGACTACTCTCTTGTTCCCGCATTGTTTTCAGAATAGGCTTACGCTCTACTTCTTGCATCGCCTTGATAATCGTCTCATTTTCGTTGTTGGCATCTACATCTATTTCCAAATCCGCCTCAAAATTATTAGCCGGTTCTACAACTTCGTCATACTCTACAGAATCATCTGTATCGTCAACCTCATCAGGTACTGTATCTTCAATGCTTTTATCTAAGGAAATCTCAACAACATTATTTTCCGAGCTCTTATTTTTTTCAATATCTCCCTCTGCTCCTTCATCTGCGTTATCAAATAGAACATCATCTTCAAGCAATTCATTCTCGAAATGAGCAAACGGGCGGTTTACCGCTTCCTTCAGATTCTTGTCAGGAAGAAAGGTCATTTTATAATGAGCCGGTATTTCTGTTTCTTTTCCTGTATTTACATTTACGCTTTTGCGGGAGTTAACTTTCACAAGCTTAAACGTCCCAAGATCTTTTATTCTTACCGGGTCATCGCTTTCTATTTGCTCCGATATCAATGCAACAAAATCGCGCAAGAAAAGCTCTGCGTCTTTTTTTGTTACACTCTGCTTCTCTGCAACCAAAGCAATCAAATCGGATAGAGATACACGATTATTCATTAACTGTTATTTTTTTTAATCTGTCTTTTACTATTTGTGTTGGTTTGAATGCCACAACAATTTTGGGTGGCACTAAAAAACGTTGTTTTGTTGTGGGGTTGACCGAAATACGTTCTCCTTTCTTCTTGGCCTCAAACAATCCTAATCCTGATATATTAACCGAGTCTTCCGCTTGTAGACTTTCACCTATTACCGCAACTGTCACCTCCAACATTTCGGTTGTCTGACGCTGTGTCCAATTTAACCGTTTTGCTAACGCCGCTATTAGTTCTAAGTTAGTCATAAAAAAACATTTAAGATTCTTTTTCGACCAAAGTCCCATACAAATCGAATGGATGAGCTCCGGTTATTTTCACATCATAAAACTCTCCAATACTCATTTCTTCGGTTTTCTCGATCAACACTTCCGGGTCAACTTCCGGGGAGTCATATTCTGTGCGTCCAATATAGTAATTATCTTCCTCTTTATCAACAATTACCCTTATTTTATTTCCAATTTTTCTTTCGTTTATGTCTAAGGCGATACGTTCCTGCACCGACATTAGTTCATCCATGCGTTCTTGCTTCACTTCATCCGGAACATCATCAGAGTAGTTGTCGTAAGCATATGTTCCATCTTCGTGCGAATAAGGGAAGGCTCCCATTCGCTCAAATCGGGCATCGCGAACGAATTGCACCAATTCTTCGAAATCTTTTTCGGTCTCACCCGGATGGCCAACCATCAGCGTTGTTCTTAGATGTATACCGGGAACTTCTTTCCTTATTTTTTCTATCAGATCATATGTTTGTTCTCTATTTATTCCCCGCCTCATTTTTTTCAACATATTGTCACTGACATGCTGCAAGGCAATATCTAAGTAGTTACAAACATTATCATTTTCTCTTATAACTCGTAATATATCATCCGGGAAAGCGGTCGGATAAGCATAGTGAAGTCTCAACCACTCTACACCTTTTATCTTTGCCAATCGCTCTATCAGTTCAGGTAATTTGTGAGCCTGATATCTATCCAATCCGTAATAAGTCAAGTCTTGAGCTATCACCTGAAATTCTTTCAGCTTCGAGCTCTTCCATCGGACGCGAAATGTGCTTCCCTGTCATTATCGGAATAGAGCAATACGAACATCTACGATTACAGCCTTCCGATATTTTCAAATAGGCGTAATGGGGAGGTGTCGTAATCTTACGCTCCAATGCTAAATCTTGTCGGTAAGATTTACCGAGGTCTGTAACCAATTGCTTCCAATCGAACTTGCCATAAAAGCCATCTACCTCGGGTATCTCAAGTTTGAGATCCTTCATGTATCGCTCCGAGAGACAACCCATCACAAACAATTTATTCAGCTTATGATTTTTCTTTGCTTCGGCAAATTCAAGAATCATATTTATAGATTCTTCTTTGGCATCACCGATAAAGCCACAAGTATTTATTACAGCAATTTCTCCTTTCGGATTGTCAGAGTCGTGTTCGACTGTATATCCGTTTGCAAGAAATTGTTTTATAAGGAACTCCGAGTCTACCAAGTTTTTAGAACACCCGAGAGTTATTACATCAATTCTATTTTTTCTCATCCAATCTTATTCGCCAAACAAGCTATCCACAAATTCTTTTCGTCTGAATACTTGCAAATCATCGATCCCCTCTCCTATCCCTATATATCTTACCGGTATTTTGAACTGATCCGAGATGCCGATTACAACGCCACCTTTAGCCGTTCCGTCGAGTTTCGTTATAGCAAGTGCCGTAACATCAGTTGCTGCTGTAAAGTGTTTGGCTTGTTCGAAAGCATTCTGCCCTGTCGATCCGTCCAATACAAGTAATACATCGTGTGGAGCACCCGGCACGATTTTATCCATTACTTTTTTTATTTTGGTCAGTTCGTTCATCAATCCCACTTTGTTGTGCAAACGTCCGGCTGTGTCAATAATGACCACATCTGCATTGTTTGCTTTGGCTGAGCTGAGGGTGTCGAAAGCAACCGACGCCGGATCTGACCCCATAGATTGTTTCACCACCGGAACACCAACTCGCTCGCCCCACACAACTAACTGCTCTACTGCGGCAGCACGAAACGTATCGGCAGCACCAAGATAAACCGATTTGCCCATTTTATTGAATTGGTTAGCCAGTTTACCTATCGTCGTTGTTTTGCCAACGCCATTGACCCCGACAACCATTATCACATACGGTTTCTGGTTTTCGGGCAAAGAGAAATCCTCGGCATCCGTCGTATTGTTTTCGGTAAGTAATGCTGCAATCTCTTCTCGCAATATCGAGTTCAACTCCTTTGCATTTATGAATTTATCTCGGGCTACTCGCTCTTCAATTCGTCCGATGATCTTCAATGTTGTATCTACACCGACATCCGATGTAATCAATACTTCCTCCAAGTCATCGAGAATGTCGTCGTCAACTTTCGATTTACCGGAAACGATACGAGACAACTTAGAAAACATCGATTCTTTAGTCTTCTCCAATCCTTTGTCCAAATTTTCTTTTTTTTCTCTCGAAAAAAGACCAAATAATGCCATAGAATTATCTTTAACTATTTTTAAATACAAAAGGGCGAAATCTCTATCTTATAAGAAATCGCAAAATCACTCATACAAAGCTACAAAAAGGACAATAAAAAAGCCTTCAAACGCTGAAGCGCAGAAGGCCTTTTAGACATTTTTAACAAGATTATTTCGCAAAGTAATCTTTTACCCCTTCGTTAGGGATCATTTCTTCCTTAAATGTGTAAGCTCCTGTTTTTGGAGACTTTACCATCTTTATCACTTTTGAATAACTACGTCCTTCTTTTGACGATGCTTCACGATATCCAGCAACTGCTTTCTTAGCCATAGTCTATCTTATTTTATTTCTTTATGAACTGTTACTTTTCTAAGAACAGGATTGTATTTTTTCAATTCCAATCTCTCTGTTGTATTTTTTCTGTTCTTAGTTGTGATATAACGAGAAGTTCCCGGCATACCACTTTCTTTGTGCTCTGTGCACTCCAGGATAACCTGTACTCTGTTTCCTTTTGCTTTTTTTGCCATTTTTAGGTCCTCCTTATTTTTAAGCGTTTAAATATCCTGATTCAGCCGCTTTCTTCAAGGCAGCATCCAATCCCACTTTGTTGATTGTACGAAGCCCTGCTGCAGAAATATTAAGACTGATCCAACAATCTTGCTCTACCCAGTAGAATTTTTTACGAAACAGGTTGACGTTGAATTTTCTCTTTGTTCTCTTGTTAGAGTGAGAAACGTTGTTGCCAACCATAGCTTTTTTTCCTGTTATTTGACAAATTTTGGACATTGCTATATATTTTTATTATTTTTCTTTTATCAATAGATCAATAGAAATCCACCCAAATTGGGTTGCAAAATTAGTCATATTTTCGAGACATACAAACATTTAATAAACTAAATTTCATTTATTGTTGTTTTAAATATCATTTCCATCAACAATTCTTTCGAACAAACAGCTCATTTGCTTATTTTTCATTATTTTTGAGCCCTCGGTTGTAACAAACAGTTTTTATTGAAACACAAATATGCTTTTCAACAGTTTCGAATTCTTGATTTTATTAGCTTTGACGTTTTCGGTATATTACCTCCCAAAGGTAAATAAATATCAGATTTCTTTACTCATTATAGCCAGCCTAATTTTCTATTCTTTCGAAAATTATAAACTATTGATACTACTATTATTCTCTGCCGGAATAAATGTAGTAACGAGCTATTACGTCGTTTTCGGCAATTCCAAGCACAGAAAGGCAATGGCATTGAGCGGGATAATAGTCAATCTGGCAATATTGGCATTTTTCAAGTACAGCAAACTTATCGCACTGACATTCGCCGATCCGAGCGAATCCATTGGTAGGTTCCTTATACAGGTGCCACTACCGATAGGTATTTCGTTCTTCACTTTCGAGGGAATAAGTTTGGTTATAGATGTGTGGAAAGAAAAATATGTGAGCAACAAGCAGATTGTCTCCAAATCCTTTTTCCGCCATGCGCAGAGGACGCTATTTTTCATTTCCTTTTTCCCACACTTGGTTGCCGGACCTATACTCAAGGCTCACGACTTTTTCCCTCAGATGAAGCAGAAATTCTTCAAAGACATCAGATGGGAGGCAGCAATGAAAGCTCTTATTATCGGCTATTTCTTAAAGATGGTGGTTGCGGATAATTTGAAAGATTTCACTCATTGGTCTGATATCTCCACAACACTTGCCTCGCCCACCCTATTCACATTGATGATAGGATATTCATTTCAAATTTTCGCCGATTTCGCAGGATACTCGTTGATCGCGATCGGGTTAGCTAAACTTTTCGGATACGAATTTAACCAGAACTTTAACTTCCCCTACATAGCCACTTCGTTCAAAGACTTTTGGAAACGCTGGCACATGTCCCTATCTTCATTCTTGATGGAATACTTATATTTCCCGTTAGGGGGCAACCGAAAAGGAAAAGTCAGAACATACATCAACCTAATCATTACCATGACATTGGGTGGATTGTGGCACGGCGCAGCATGGAGCTTCGCTTTTTGGGGATTTTTTCACGGAACAGCTTTGGCTATCGAACGATTCATAACCGGCAACACGGAACAAAGTATCAACAACAAAGTACTGATTATACTGAAAGGGATATTGGTATTTCTTGTTGTTTCTATATTGTGGATACCTTTCCGCATGTCGTTCGACGATTCGCTGATATTTATGGGATCTATGGTAAGCAACATACAACAATCGCTGACAGCCTACGACATACACATTATTGTCGCTATACTCATATACTCTCTGCCGGTCATAGTGTATCACATTGCCTATCTCTGCCGAAACAGTATCGCCTTTCCCTACTTCAGGAAAGTTGAATATATTTTCTATGCATTCATGGCGCTACTGATATTAACCAATAGTGGCTCGTCGGGAGCATTCATCTATTTTCAATTCTAAAAAAACAAGAATAATTTATGGTAAAGAAGACTCTTGTTTGTTTCGTTGTTTTGTTTGCACTCAATGCTATATTCTGGAGTGTAAAAAGAGAGATGCGCCCCGTTGCTCATGAGTTTTGGCAAGCAAACGAGATCATTGCTCAACAATATATATACGACGACATCATCCCTGAAAATGTTATTGTGGGCAGTTCTATCGGCTCTAAAATAATTGACGATAGTCTGTCCGCCACTTACAATATGTCTTTCGTGGGGCAATCACCTCATGATGGCTTGGAGGTTATAACAAAGAGTGAAAGATTTCCGAAACGTGTATTTATCGAGAAGAACACCCTGACCGGGCAAAGCAACAAACGATTCATAGAAATGTTGTTCAATCCGTTTATGTTTCAGACACGTAAAACGATTTCGGCAATGCAAGATGGAAAAGGTTTTTTCGATCAGTCCATTTCTTATATCGAGAATGGCATATCAGGCGATCGAATGCCTCAGACGCCTATGTATGATAAAGGCATACATCGGTACAATGTATCTCCGCTAAATCTCCCAGCTGACCTAAATGAATTTATGCAAATCAACGAATGGCGCAACACCCCATACTCCGAGCATCTGATTACCCGTACTATTAATGCACTTAAATATTATATCGACATTTTAGATAGAAATGGCGTAGAAGTCATATTCTATGAAATGCCCTACGAGAAATATATCTGCTATCCGCTCAACGATCAAGAGATGACGGAAGCGATAAAGATACATTTCCCGGCTGACAAATACCGGCATATGCCGAATGTAAATTGTGGCGACGAATATTCGACCTTCGACGGCATACATCTCGACACGAAGGGTGCGATAAACTACACCCTGTTTTTCAGGACTCAAATGGAGAATTACAAATGAAAAAGATTCTTATTACCGGAGCCAATGGATTTATAGGTAGTTTCCTTGTAGAAAAAGCTTTAGCTTGCGGTTACGAAACATGGGCAGGAGTGAGAAAAAGCAGCAATCTGCAATATCTTCAAGATGAAAAAATAAAATTCATCGATATCCAATATAATGATATTACCGCACTAAGGAAACAATTAGAGCGAGTAAACCCCGACTATATAATTCACAACGCCGGCATAACTAAATGCACAAAGACTGAAGATTTTGACCGTATCAACTATCAATACACAGCCAATCTGATAGAAGCCATCAAATCATCAACGCTATCAATAAAGAAATTTGTATTGATGAGTAGTCTGAGTGCTTACGGGATAGGAGACGAAAAGGGTTATACTCCGATAGAACTCACCGACACGCCAAACCCCAATACAGCATACGGAAAGAGTAAATTGAAGGCAGAACAACATCTGCAATCGAAAGCCGATTTCCCATATATAATATTCCGCCCGACAGGCGTTTACGGGCCTCGCGAAACAGACTACCTGATGATGTTGAAAACTGTAAAAGCAGGATTCAATATCTCGGCAGGATTCAAAGCTCAACATCTCACATTCATTTATGTGAAAGACCTTGTTGATATCGTATTCATCGGACTGGATAGTAAAATAGAGAATCGAAGTTATTTTGTTTCCGACGGGAAGGTATACACAACATCGGAATATGCCCGGCTCATCAAACATCTATTAGACAAGAACAAAACGATAAAGATAACAATACCCCTACCCGTCGTTCGCATGGTGTCATATATCAGCGAGATGATATCGAAACTCACAAAGCGCCCATCGACCTTAAACAGAGACAAATTCATCATCATGAAACAGCGCAATTGGGAGTGTAATATACAACCGCTGATCGACGATCTTGAATTCTCGCCCCGATATGATTTACAACAAGGATTGAAAGAAAGTATCGAATGGTATAAAGCCAAGGGCTGGTTTTAATATATAACACATATAGTTAGAATAACGACCAAAAAGCTAAGTCGACATAGCAAAATGGATAAAAAGGTGATTCACACGTTAAAAACCTTGAAATGAGATTGAAAATTGTCCCGCGAATGTTTAGTTGTTATTATTATTTTTGCTAATTTTGTCGAGCAAAGTACACAAACCTGTTTTACAACAGTTTTTTGCAACCATTACAAAGAGAATTGTTTAAGTTTTTAACCAAATAAATATTAGAACAAATGATTAAAGTAGGTATTAACGGTTTTGGACGTATTGGTCGTCTTGTATTCCGTGCTGCTCAAGGCAGAAGCGACATCCAGATTGTAGGTATCAATGACCTTATCGATGTTGAATATATGGCATATATGCTTAAATATGACACTATTCACGGAAGATTTGACGGAACAGTTGAAATCAAAGACGGAAAACTTGTTGTTAACGGAAACGCTATCCGTGTTACAGCAGAAAGAAATCCAGCCGACCTAAAATGGAACGAAGTAGAAGCTGAATATGTAGTTGAATCTACTGGTCTTTTCCTTGACAAAGACAAAGCTCAGGCTCACGTTGCAGCTGGTGCTAAATATGTAGTAATGTCTGCTCCTTCTAAAGACGACACCCCAATGTTCGTTTGCGGAGTTAATACAGACAAATATGCAAAAGGAACTCAATTCGTTTCTAACGCATCTTGTACTACTAACTGTCTTGCTCCTATCGCTAAAGTATTGAATGACAAATTCGGTATCGTAGAAGCTTTGATGACAACAGTACATGCTACAACTGCTACTCAAAAAACAGTTGACGGACCTTCAGCTAAAGACTGGAGAGGTGGACGTGCTGCTGCCGGCAACATCATCCCTTCTTCGACAGGTGCTGCTAAAGCAGTAGGTAAAGTTATCCCTGAATTGAACGGAAAACTTACAGGTATGGCATTCCGCGTTCCTACATTGGACG
>CALNCC010000103.1 GCA_937875275.1 uncultured Dysgonomonas sp.
AACCTCAATATTTTACCCCAATGTATAACGGAGAATTGTATTATCGCTTGGGGATAATTCAAGAAGCAGAACATAGTGCATACGAGTCTATGGTAGCGACAAGGGACGGTTATGGTTCTAAAAATCTGAGACGATTAGTGAACACATCTATGTTAAAGAAAGATAGTGCAGGATTTGCGAAATACATACAGTTGTTTAACCAATCTCCGGTCTATAAAAGTTGGGCAGAGAAGCAAAAAGAATATTTCGACAAATTCAGGGATAATAACGATTTAAGAATCCCTGATACGCCGGAGGCTCTTCGTTTTTCCAACTTCATTATAGATTATAATCAGCCCGAAAATAATTTGATATCTGTATTGCAAGATAATCCGAGAAATAAGAAACTGTTTGAATATCTTATGGCAGCCTTGCTACTGCAAAAGAACATAAAATCATTCTTCGACAACTTCGATAAATATTACCCTCAAATGCAATACGACAATATTCCAATACATTATGAAGAAGCATTATTGGTTTGCCGATCTTTGCTGAAGGATGAAGAAGATGTAGAGCGACTTAAAAAATATACTGTAAGTGAGACTACCTTCGCACGTTTTATCGAATACAATAAAAATTTACATCAACTGTCGACTCAAAATGACATAGACCGATTCACGAATAATTTTGGAAAAACATATTGGTATTACGTTCAATACGTAAAACCGATGCCGTTTTATGCATCTACATCGACAAATCGCTATTAAAAAAAGATAAGGTAATGAGATATTTAATAATATTATATAGCATAACTCTATGTAGCATATGTTTATCGAGTTGCGGAGAAACTATTTCTTCGTACGGCGAGAAAGATGCATATGCCAACATATATCCCCTATATGAGGGAACATATATCCCCTATAACATTGCTCCACTGAACTTCCGGATCAGAGAAAACGGAGACAAATATTTAGTGCGATTTATTGCCGGAAAAGATTCTTTCGATGTATCGACAAAGAGCGATACAGATATTCCAATAAAGAGATGGAAAAAACTCCTTGATCAAAACAAAGGGGACCAATTGTTGATGAAAATATTTTCATGCGAAAACCGGGTTTGGACGAAATATAAAGAACTTGTTTTCCACATTGCCCCCGAAGCCATAGATCCTTATGTTGCATACCGATTGATAGAACCCGGATATGAATCGTGGTTCGAAATGGGTCTGTATCAGCGAAATCTCGAAAGTTTTGACGAAACACCGATCTTCGAAAACGCGTTTACTAACAACAATTGTATGAACTGCCATTCTTTCTGCAATCACAACCCCGAGATGATGCTTTTTCACATGAGAGCGATACACGGAGGAACTATTATGAAGAATGAAGACGATATAAAAAAGATAGATATGAAAACATCTTGGATGCCGTCTGCCGGAGTGTATCCGCGATGGAATCCCGATGGTCGGTTTATTGCCTTCTCTACCAACAAAACCAAACAGGGTTTTCATTCCTCACTGGAGAATAAAGTTGAGGTCTTTGACAGCGAATCGGATATTGTAATATATGACACTCAAGAAAATGTAATATTTACCGATAGCCTGATCTTCTCTAAGGATAGTTTCGAGACGTTTCCCGAATGGTCTCCCGATGGCAAGTATTTGTATTTTTGCAGCAGTACGGCAATAAATATGCCGAAGAACTATGATTCATTAAAATATGATCTATTACGCATATCCTTCGATCCGGAAACTAAAACATTCGGCAGCAAAGTGGATACACTGATATCCTCTGTCGAAACAAATAAAAGTGCTGTTATGCCCCGTATATCTCCTGATGGGAAACATTTAGTCTGCTGCATGTCCGACTTTGGAACATTTCCGATATGGCACCGCGAGAACGATTTGTATGTATTAAATATGGAGAATATGCAATTGACTAATATGGATAAGGCAAATAGCTGTGAAAGCGATAGTTATCACGCATGGTCGTCTAACGGAAAATGGATGATCTTTAGCAGTAGGCGAATGGATGGCAATTATACTCGCCTGTACATATCCTATTTCGATGAAAAGGGTGTCGCCCAAAAAGCATTCTTGCTTCCTCAGAAGAAGCCTCTGTATTATGATTTTCTATTGAAATCCTATAATATTCCGGAACTCATCACCGGAAAAGTGAAGACTTCAGCATATGCTTTCGAGAATATAGCTAAGAAAAATGCCAAGAGTTTATCAAATTGATTGATCGCTATTTAATATTTATATATATTTGTATTTGAACAAACTTTATTTATTAATCAAAAAAAACAAATACAATGGAAGAAAAAAAACTTCAATCGAAAACAATGATGCTCATCATCTGTTTTTTCTTAGGATCATTAGGTATTCATCGTTTTCTAATGGGATATTCTAACTGGTGGTTGATGCTTATCACGTTAGGTGGATGTGGTATCTGGACTCTCTACGACCTGATCATGATTGCTATGGACAAAATGAAAATGGCCGATGGTAGAGACTTAGCCGCAAACTAAGCCTATTTATCACAAAATAAAAATGAGGGTCTTATTAGGTTATTTCAGAGAGAATTGGATAGCCTCCCTTATCATTACCTATTTCATATTTTCAGCCCTGTTAAAGTTAATTTCAGACATAGATGTTTGTATTCCGTGCATATGGAAAAGCTTGTTTGATGTCCATTGTCCCGGATGCGGTCTGACCACAGCATTTATAGCTTTGTTAAGATTAGATGTGCGTGCAGCTTATGAGGCAAATTTTATGATATTTATCATACTTCCTGCTGTCATATTTTTTGTAGTACGCGACTTCTATACATTTTATCTGAAACAAATACAAACCAAATAGAAAGACAGAGAAGGCTGAAATATAAATATGGAGTAAACCCTAAAAGCTTGTTCAACTTTTAGGGTTTATTTTATGATAAAACCATTCTTGAGACACATCCGCCTCATCATATATTTATCGAGGGTTATTCAGTTTGCTATGCTTTATACCGTAGGTAAAGTAAATAATAACACCGAAGATTGTCCATATTATCAATCTCGACCAAGTTGTCCATGGTAATGAGAGCATTTGCAGTATGCAGATCCCTGCTCCCAGAAGAGGTACGAAAGGCACAAATGGAGTCTTGAACGGACGATTGAGCGATGGCTGAGTTTTTCGCAAGATAAGAATTGACAAACATACGATTGTAAATGCCATCAGTGTACCTATCGACACCAATTCACTCAACACATGCAGTGGAAATAATCCGGCAAAAAGGGCTGTAACGGCACATGCAAAGATTGTAGCATTGCGGGGAACTCCATTCTTGACATTTATCTTAGAAAAAACCTTCGGCAATAAACCATCTTTCGATATTGCATAGTAGATACGCGATTGCCCCAACATCATAACTAATATCACAGAGCTGAGTCCGGCAATAGCTCCTAATTTTATAAACGGACTGA
Source organism: uncultured Dysgonomonas sp. (assembly GCA_937875275.1). Classification (GTDB taxonomy): domain Bacteria; phylum Bacteroidota; class Bacteroidia; order Bacteroidales; family Dysgonomonadaceae; genus Dysgonomonas. The sequence goes on from CALNCC010000103.1 coordinate 3,445, forward strand.
GCCAAGCCAAACCTTCGCCTGTGCTGTCGATGGCAAGGGCTATCGGTGCTGGCACATCCAGTTCTTTATAGTTTATGATACCTGTCAGTACAGCTGTTACACCGACATATAAGACTGCGCATATCAGCAGCGATATGAGGATACCTTTGGGCATGTCTTTTTGTGGATTCTTGGCTTCCTGTGCTGCGGTAGATAGAGCATCGAAACCCAAGAAGGCATAAAATACCACTCCGGCACCTCTCAATATACCGCTCCACCCGAACTCTCCGAACTGTCCGGTATTCTCAGGAATATACGGTTGCCAGTTGTTGGTGTCAATAAATGAGATTCCAAAACCAATGAAGAGAAGAATAACTCCGACTTTTATAACAACAATAACATTGTTTATCCATGCCGATTGTTTGATACCTCCCACAAGTAACGCCGAGACGAGGACGACGATAAATACTGCCGGAAAGTTGACTATGCTGCCGGTCCATATCCAACCGCTATCAGTATGGTCGAACGTGGGCGTTATCATATGCATGGGCAGATGAACACCCCAACCGTCGAGCAGACTCATCATATAACCCGACCAACCGACCGATACACTGGAGCATGCAAAGAGATATTCAAGGATAAGAATCCATCCGATGAACCATGCCAAAAATTCGCCCATTGTGGTGTAGCTGTACGAATATACACTACCTGCAACGGGAATCATTGCCGCAAACTCGGCGTAGCATAGCCCCGCCATCACACAACTTAATGCCGATATAAGGAATGAAATAGTTAATGCCGGTCCTGCATATGTGGCTGCTGCTTGTCCTGTGATAACAAATATACCTGTGCCGACGATTGCACCAATACCTAGCGTTACGAGGTTGGCGGCAGACAGGCTTCTTTTTAGTCCGCCATTATCCTTTGCTGATTCGCTCAGTATGGTGGCAATGTCTTTCTTCTTAAATAATCTTTCTATCATTGTTTTATTCGTTTTACAATAAGGGACACCCCGACACCAACGATTGCAAACCCAAGTAACAGGGTCGGCATGTACCATACGATATAGTCTAGATGAATATGCCATGTGGCATGCTGCCTAAAAATCAGATACCATGACAATGGACATGCGAGAGAGATGAAGCTTGCTGTAAGCAACGCTTTATATTTACGATTCTCAATGTTTCTCGTCAGTAAGTACATGATAATGCCGAAGGCGGCTATAATAGCTAATGTATATATAAATTTGAACTTAAAGCCAAATTGAAGAAATCCCCAACTGAACGATTCTCCCCCGAAATAAGTTGCCAGAATGTAGATGATGTTACCGACAAAACTGTCGTCGCTAAATTCGGTTCGGGTACTGTACGAATCTATCAGATATTCAATCCCTTTGCATAGATCGCCAAATAAAGAGCTTAATTGTAGAATATATACAAGCATATATATTAGTAATCCGCCTATGACGGCTATGCCTGATTTGAATGTGAACAGAATAAATTCCTTTAATGTGCTTTGCCGCAGAATGTGATAATATATGATGGGGCAGAAAGCAATACACAATGTGGTTGTGATGAATTCGAAGCCTGTAAAAAAGCATTTGAGGAATATAGTGAAAGTTATGGATAAAAATATTTTCATATCCGATGTCCCATGTGGATTTTTACACTGTTTCTCCAATAAGAGAAGTGGAACGATGAATGGAAGGAAAAAGCTCCATAATGCCCACCAAAGTCCATTACCACAGAATAATACGATCCACTGAGAGAGGAATGTTAGTATAAAAGTTATTGTAGCAGCCATCAATCCGAAGCTTCGGTAAACCCATGCAAAAAACAAGAGGAGGCAGAAAGCCAACAATGCACAGTTTATGACTCTGAACAATATATAATTTGTGTCTTTGTTGAATGGAGATATTTGGCTTAGCGAACTGTACACAATACCCTGACCACCGGTGAAACTCAAATATGGATAATATCCGTCGGTCAAATCTTTCTTCTCTGTATAATAGGCAAGCTGATCGAGATACATATCGTAATTTATATCTATGTATGGTCGGTTTTCTCGGTTCTTACTATCATTCTCAAAATCGACAGAGTATAGATTTTTATCGTAATTTACCCCCAAGAATCCTGAGCGATAAAACACTCCGTCTTTTTCGGCACGAGCAAGTTTGCCCACAATGTGTGCTTCGCCATAAGGTTCGAATTGCTCATATCTTTCCTCTGGTGCAACTTTCCACTGATTGTTGTAGAAGCTGAAGAACAGGAGAAATAATGAGATAATAAATAATAAGCTCTTTTTCAATACTGATAACGGCATAATCGTGTCGTATAAATAGAGCGCAAAGATATGGAATTTATTTTATTGTTGAATATGGTTAATCTGATACCATCACTTTGATAGAAGATTACAATATCCCAATAATGATTATCAGAGAGTTTTTGAAAAAAAACAGTAACCAGACGAATCTGATTACTGTATCATTCGTTATAAATTCTCTTACCCTACAAATACATTATATTCATTAAGAGCAGGAAAGATATTTATTGTTAGAAACTAAGTTTAGCTCCTGCAAAATAACTGCGCGGAAGCATCGGACCATAAATATAGCTCGAAGCACGATCTTTCCCTTGATCAAAATCTTTTTGGAATGCATTGAATATATTTTGTATTCCGGCATTCAGTTCCAGATTTGTTCCTTTATAGAATGGTATCTCATAGGCAACTTTCCAATTCAGATCGAAGAAGTCAGAAGACTTGTCTGTTCTGTTTCGGTCTATCGCACCGGCTTCGTGAGGCACTAACATACTTCCGGTATATGTTCCCGACAGAGAAGTATTGAATCTTTTTGCCGGAGTCAGTGTTGCCACAAAAAAGCCATATACGTCAGGTGTTCGCATCATCCTTCGGTCGGCTGTTACATCATCGTCTCCTTCGCCCGACCATTTACGTGCTTCGTCATATTTGCTTTGCTGTATAGTCATTCCCAATTGCAGTTGCAACAGGTTTGAATAACCAATCTTACTTTCCATAGTTATGCCATAAACTTTTGCACCCGATGCATTTACGATGGTCTTAACGATGGAGCCATCCTCCTGTTCTTCCGATACGGAAGTAAATGGATTGTTCAATTGGGTATAAAATCCTTCGACAAGGAAATTCAATTCCGATCTGCCTATTTGTTTATACCAATCTACCGATGAACTGATACTATGAGATTTTTCTTCTTTCAGATTAGGGTCGCGTACTGAAATAATGTGATTACCTCCGGCGATATCGACATGCAAGTCTTCATCGAATAGTTGCGGTGCACGAAATCCTTGACCATAACTCAACCTTATGCTCATATCCTGAATGGGATTGTAGCGAACATTGGCTCTCGGACTGAAAATAGCATTGTCTAACATATTGTGCTTATCCAATCTTCCGCCAAGTAAGAAACTCCACATATTGTCCTTCCATTCATTTTGGGCATACAAGCTGCTCATGTTTATACTTTGCTTCACTGGGGCATCTCTGTATCCACTTTTGTCATTTATATTATCATACATATATTCGACACCGGAAGTAAGATTGGCCGGCATAAATAACAAGTGATCAAATTTGAAGTTATACTCTCCTCCTAATGAATAGGTAACACCTTTTGTTCTTCCGTACGAACTTAATCTGTTATTATAATTGATAATTTCTTCGTCAGTTTCGTTTCCGGTCAACTCTTTTATCGGATCGCCGCCACCATAATAACTATTTCGTCGTGTAAGTTGGGCAGCTGAAAACAAACTTATTTTTTGTTTCTCGTTAGGCGAAAAAATATCATATTTAAGACTTCCTGCATCAATGTTTGTTTCTACTTGTTCTGCTATGTATGCTTCAAATGGTTCTTTATTGAGATTATCCCCTCCCCGGCGAAATTCATTCATGTTATGGTACTCAAACGTCAGTCGGCTATATGTTCCTGTTCTGACGAAAGAGCGAAAACCTAATGTGCGACTATTCAATTGAGGAATCTCCGAAAATCCATCGCCATCATGGTCATATGCCGATCTGTTTCTTTTCTGACCAAATAGCATGACCCCGATATTATGATTGTCCGACACCAAAGAGGCATTCATGTTTGTGTTGTTGTCGAAACTGTTGCTACCGCCAATCGACATTATATTGTGAGACAATTGTGCCGAATTACGGGTTGGCTCTCTTGTTATAATATTGATTGTTCCGGCGATGGCCGATGCTCCGTATAACGCAGAACCTCCTCCGCGAACTACTTCTACCCGCTCAATCATATTGGCCGGAATTTGCTCTAAGCCATATACTCCGGCTAAGGAACTGAATATCGGACGCGAGTCGATCAATATCTGAGAGTACGCTCCCTCAAGACCATTCATTCTCACCTGCGAGAAACCGCAGTTCTGGCAGTTGTTCTCAACCCTTAGCCCCGGCTGGAAGTTTAATCCTTCCACTACTGTCGCCGAGTTCGTTTTATCAAAGATCTTCAAGTCGAGGACATTGACCAATGTGGGTGCAAATCTGCGTGGTGTTTCGTTCCTGTTAGCAGATATGACCACTTCATCGAGTGCTATATCATCCTCTTCCAACTCGAAGTTGATTTCTATAGTTTTTCCTTTTTTCACTTCCACTTCGAACGATTGTTCTTCAAATCCAAGAAGGCGGGCGAATATAGTGAATTTTCCTTCCGGCAAATCTTTGAGAAAATAATGTCCTGTGCCATCAGTAGATGTTGCGATTGTTGTTCCCTTCAGGGCTACAACGACGTATGGAATATGTTCGCCTGTTGCTTTTTCCACAACATGACCGATTATGCTTGCATCGGTTTTCGCGTAATCGTTTCTGTTTGCCAATACTACGTTTATAGCAAGTAGCTGGCAAACTATAAATAAAATATATTTTTTCATTTTTTATAGTTTTAAATACAATATAAGCAAGGTTACATTCTATCGTATAGAACGCAACCAATTGATTGGAATAATAAATTGAATATTTGAAACTATAAAACGGGTGGTGGTCGCAATCGCGATAACCCGAAGATTGTGATTATGGGTATCGCTTTCGGCGGTTTGGCGTAGAGATATATCTCTTTGGTTAAAAACAATCCTAAAAGGATACAAAGAACAACGGTCGCCGTAGAGTAAAATGTAGATAGGGTATGTATCAATTGTATCTCGGCACCGGTATGACTATGTGTCGGGGTTCCATTATCATCGGCAGCATAAGGATGTGAATGGACAATAGTTACGCCATTGACAACATGGGTGTGGGTAAACATACTAATAGAGATAAAGTAATTTATGAAAATTATCGGAAGGATGAATTTCATAAGATATGTTACCTTATTATTAGCCATTAGCAAATAGTTGTTTTTTTTTGTAAAGATATATTTAATTTTTGATAGAGAATACAAGAAATATAATTAATTTTGTCGCCGCTAATTTATGAACAAAATGAGCGAATAAATGTTATTTTGGCGTTTATATAACAAATTAATGGTTTTTAAGGTATGAAAAAGATTTTTTTAATTGTTTCGGCTGTGGCTGTTATGTATAGCTGCGGAAGTAAAAATGGACAGGAAGTTGCAGATGTAAATGCAGCTGTAGACTCGCTTGCTAACGAATTGGTTGCAGATGCTCACAATGCAGCTAACTCTTTGGACGTGATTGGAGCGTATGCCGGTGTAACACCGGGAGCGAATGATAGTATCGCTGTTACTATCACTCTTGGCGCTGACAGCACATACACAAGAACAGCAGCTTTTGCGGCACATCCTGAAAATGTGATTAAAACAGAGGGAAAATACGAATGGAATGCAGAGGGAAACACAATCACTCTATTAAGTGATGAAAAACCAAATCAGTACTTTGTCGGAGAAAACCAATTATTCTCATTGGATATCGAAGGCAACAAAATCACAGGCGATTTGGCTGACAAATATATCTTGAAAAAAGTGGTAGAATAATAAAATATTCGAATATAAAAGTTTTGGAATAGAGCTGTTCCAAAAGAAGTGAAGAGGCTGTCCTATTTAGGGATAGCCTCTTCTTATCTACAATATGTCTCGTCTTAGTATACGATTGAAAAAACAAATGCGTGGATGGATAGTTACAGAACGATACTCAATCGATTTGACACAACCATTCTCTAAAAATTACGTATCCAACGGATATTACCGTCATAGCTTTTCCGATCTACGTGGGGCATACCTTGATCAAATTTTAAGAGATAAGACAATTTGTCCGAATATTCCGACGAGGATAGATAGTACCATTCGACGCCCTGTTCTGTGTTGCCCCCAATAGCCATTCCGCTTTTTGCAGTAAGTTTTGAATTGAATCCCGATCGAGCGTCTTTACATTCCTGCGAATCATAGCCGGGCATGTCTTTGTTGTCGCCCCAATTTGTTATCTGTTCATATATTTTACCGCTATATCCTGCATAAAGCATTTTCAACTCATCGCGTGCAGGCAGATACCAAGCGCCATTCTCGTCACCGTTATTCACTATCTTGTAAATATAGTAGAAGGCTGGATAATCTGTTGAGAATGTTTCGCTACTCTTGTACTTAATAATCATATTCCTTGTTGCCGTCGCCCCGTCTGTCATACTACGGATACCTATTACTCCTTCAGCCTCTTCGTCTTTGCCTACTCCATCATCATCATCACCCCATTGAGAAACATAAGTTTCCTTCAGCCCCACTACTTTGCCTTGTGTGCCGAAACTGCCCGGTTTCACCCAAAACACGATGCCTTTGGGGTCGGCTTGGGTTGGCCAGTAATCGCCAACGGCGTAGGATGTTCCTGTTATTGTATTAAGATCGCTGTTATCTACTTTTAGCTGGAAATAATAACTTTTGCCCTGCTCAATACCATTAGAAAGAAAACTGAGATCAGTTTCTATATTGTAAGTTTTAGTAGTATAATAGTTATTGGTTTCATCTGTAAAGGATAGTTCGATGATTAAATTATCGGAATTTCCAAAAGCATCTGTAGCAGTGGGTAATACAGCCACATAGCCTTCACCCTGGCTTTTTCCGTCTTTAGTAGAAAAATTGCGGGCATCGCCCGTTAATTGCAATGTCAACTCTGGAACTTTCGAAGAACTATGAATGGTGAGTGAAGTAGCATTGACGTCTTTTAAATTAGCTTTGGAGGCGAACACGGCTTTGCCCGAACTGAGCTTTACATTGATATTTGTTAGTTTCAAACCGTTGTTGCTGGAATTGTTCCATACGGCAAAGCGTAGCACCGAAGCAAGATGTTTGTAGGTGAGATTTATAGGATTGCTGCCATCAACGGTTACATCCCCTTGCGCCTTCATCAGCATATATGCCCCTAAATGTGTAGAATTATCCTCATTTTGTATTTGATAAGTTGGTACGTATGTTTCAAGGAAATTTGTGGCGTAACACCAGTCTTCCCAAGCCTCCGTCGGGAAAAGTCCATAAGCTGTGTACGCACCATTGTTGATGATTTCGGAATCCACCAAATCGAATGTACAGTTATTATTTTGCACGCCTTGTGCTACGATTGCTTCATAGTGCGCCAATTTGTATTCATCCTCATCCATACTTGAATTTTTGAAAAGCACAGAGGTAGCATCTTTGTTACTCCAATAGAATTTTTCACCCAAAGTGTAATCGTTATTTTCTATTACGCCCGATTTGGTGATTACTTCCTGTTCTACAGTGGCAACAAGTTGAGGTGCAGAACCCTTCTGTTCGGGCTGTTCTATTGCGAGTTCATCATTGCTGCATGATCCAAACAGTATTGCAATAGCAGCAAATAAGATATGTAATTTTTCCATTTTTTTGATTGAATTTATTATTCTCATTCTAAATTTTCATTTCCATATTACCATCCTTTACCTCCGCCGGAGGTATAGTCCCCTCCATTACCTTTTTTACTGGCCGACAGCAAATAATTACCTTCAACTTCCATTTCGATGATTTCGATTTGTGGTTTTTCGTAAACTTCTTTTACTTTTTGCTGTGCATTGTTGTGTTTTTGATTTGTTTTCATAATAATATTCGTTTATAATTAGTGCATAAGATACCTACAAATAACAGGCATATAAAATCTTTCTCGCATGCAATTATTACCAATTGTGATTTCGACAAATGTACCATTAATAAAAATAAAATAGAAAGAATAGTTGAGGAAATGTTAAAAATATTTTGGAATACGCTGGTAGGGGGGTGGGGTACGAGATACCTACCCCTTATCAAATAA
>CALNCC010000104.1 GCA_937875275.1 uncultured Dysgonomonas sp.
TATATGTTAGAATTTTGCCGCACAGCATGTTGTTGTCTTACGGGAGCAGAAGAGCTGATTGAATATACATGTGAAAAATTGGGCGTGAAAATTGGCGAATCAACAGCCGATGGAATGTTCAGTGTGGTAACAGTTGAGTGTTTGGGTGCATGCGGATTTGGTCCGATGCTTCAACTAGGCGACTACTACCATGAGAAATTGACGAAAGAAAAAATAGATACCTTGATTGACGATTGCAGACAAGGAAATGTGAAATTACATTGATTTTGAGATGGCTAAGAAGATATTACTTGAGAAGTTAGACATTCAGGGGATAAACGAATATGAGGTGTATCGCAAAAATGGCGGATATGCTTCAGTAGAAAAAGCCCTCAAAACAATGACTCCCGATGAGGTCACCGAGCAGGTGAAGGCTTCAGGAATCAGAGGACGTGGGGGAGCAGGTTTCCCTATGGGTATGAAATGGAGTTTTATCGACAAAAAATCGGGCAAGCCTCGTCACTTGGTGGTCAATGCCGATGAGTCGGAACCGGGAACATTCAAAGACCGCTTCTTGATGCACCACCTTCCTCATATGCTTATCGAGGGGGCAATTGTGTCGAGTTATGCATTGGAAGCCAATTTGTCATATATATACATTCGTGGCGAATTCATGTGGATTGCCAAGATATTGGAAAAGGCAATTGCTGAGGCTTATGCTAACGGATGGTTAGGTAAAAATATATTGGGAACAGGATTCAATCTCGACCTTCATGTACACTACGGAGCAGGAGCTTATGTATGCGGAGAAGAGACAGCATTGATTGAGTCGCTGGAAGGAAAAAGAGGAAACCCTCGCAACAAACCACCTTTCCCTGCTGTGAGCGGATTGTGGGCAGAGCCTACTGTTGTCAACAACGTTGAGTCTATATCTTCTGTTGCATGGATCATCAACAATGGAGGAGATGAATATGCAAAAATAGGAATCGGACGCTCTACGGGAACAAAATTGATTTGCGCATCAGGACACATCAAAAATCCGGGTGTATATGAAATAGAAATGGGAATGCCCGTCGAAGAATTCATCTATTCAGACGAATATCTTGGTGGTATGATCGACGATCGTCCACTCAAGGCTTTGATTCCAGGCGGATCGTCTGTGCCGATTTTGCCGGTGCAATATATATTCAAGAATGCTGAGGGACAACCTCGCTTGATGTCATACGAATCACTATCAGATGGCGGACAGTTGACCGGTTCTTCGCTTGGTTCAGGTGGTTTCATTGTATACAACGACACTGCTTGTATTGTGCGCAACACATGGAATATCGCTCGCTTCTATCATCACGAAAGCTGCGGACAATGTACTCCGTGCCGTGAGGGAACAGGATGGATGGAAAAAATACTGCACCGCATCGAAAACGGAATGGGAAGAGAAGAAGACATCGACTTATTGTTCGACATACAAAGCCAGATTGAAGGAAACACGATTTGTCCGCTTGGCGACGCAGCGGCATGGCCTGTTGCAGCAGCAATCAGACACTTCCGTGAAGAATTTGAATACCACATCCGATTCCCCGAAAAAGTGAAAGACAGAAATCACTTTGCAACAGAACCAATGGAAAAAGTTAGGCATTTATTAAGCTGATAGCTCAAAGAAGAATTATGAAAGTTACAATAGATGGACATACAATAGAGGTGGATGCAGGAACAACAGTTCTGCAAGCTGCCCGCATGATCGGGGGCGAATGTGTTCCTCCCACGATGTGCTATTATAGCAAACTGAAACAAACCGGTGGCAAGTGCCGTTGCTGTTTGGTAGAAGTGAGCAAAGGAAGCGAAAATGATCCGCGCCCGATGCCAAAACTTCAACCATCGTGCATCACCAATGTTCAGGATGGTATGGAAGTGAAGAGCGCTTCGTCAGAAAGAGCCGTGAAAGCACGCAAAGCTATTACCGAGTTGTTGCTTATCAATCACCCTCTCGATTGCCCGGTGTGCGATCAGGCAGGAGAGTGCGATTTGCAAGACTTGGCATATCAAACTAAGACATACAAATCACGCTTCACAGAAGAAAAAGAGACATACGAACCGGAAGATATAGGTCCTTACATTTCGTTAAATAAAAACCGTTGCATCATTTGCTATCGTTGCCTGCGTGTTGCCGACCAATTGACACCTGAGCGTGTACATGGTGTGATGAACAGAGGCGACCATTCCGAAATTTCGACATATATAAAAGGTGCTATTGACAACGATTTTTCTGGAAACATGATTGACGTTTGCCCTGTGGGAGCATTGACCGACAAGACTGCACGATTCCAATCTCGCATCTGGTTTGCAAAACCATTCAACGCTCACCGTGGTTGCAGCAAGTGCGAAGGCAAAGCAGTGCTTTGGATGTTTGGTAGCGAAATATACCGAGTATCTGCACCGAAAGACGCATATCACGAAGCAGAAAATTTCATCTGCAACGAATGTCGATTCGATCATAAAAATGCTAATGACTGGACGATTGACGGTCCTCGCAAATTTGAACGCTTGTCTGTCAACAATGTGAACAACTATACAGAGAAATTGAATAAAGTTCAGTTCAATATAGACGAACTTCCATTGCAAGGAAGACCGCAGGACAGAGAGAAAATCAGTATGCCTGATTTCCCATTCACTGAGTGCGAAAAGAAACAAATTAAGAAAGCAGACGAAGAATAAAGAGAGAGGTTATGGATATATTATTTTTTGTAGAAAAATTCGTATTTATCCTCGTCATTTTTGCATTGACGATGGTTATTGCTCTCTATTCGACATATGCAGAGAGAAAGGTTGCGGGATTTTTGCAAGACCGTTACGGACCCAACCGTGCAGGTATCTTCGGACTGTTGCAGCCGGTTTGTGATGGGGCAAAGTTGTTCTCGAAAGAGGAATTTATGCCGAAGAATGCGAATAAGGTATTATTTATCGTAGGGCCTGCTGTGGCAATGATTGTTTCTCTGTTGGGGGCGGCAGTTATTCCGTGGGTAGATCGTTTCGAGTTTGGCGACTATGTTGTAGTTGGTCAGATTGCCGATGTGAATGTAGGATTGCTTTATATTGTAGCAGTGCTTTCGACAGCAGTCTATGGTGTTATACTTGGAGGATGGGCGTCGAACAATAAGTTTGCACTTATCGGAGCTATCCGTGCAGGAGCGCAAACAATCTCATACGAAATTGCGATGGGATTAGCTTTGATTGCCCTTGTGATGATGACCGGTACATTGAGCCTTCGTGAGATAACGATTCAACAAGCTGATGCGTGGAACATCTTTTTGCAACCGCTTACGTTCCTTATATTCTTAATCTGTTCGTTTGCAGAATGTAACCGTACACCGTTCGACTTGCCTGAGTGTGAATCGGAACTTGTGAACGGACACCATACCGAGTTCTCGTCGTTGAAAATGGGATTCTTCATGTTCTCCGAATATGCAAGTATGTTCTTCTCTTCGGCACTGATTTCAGTTCTTTTCTTCGGAGGATATTTGTATCCGGGAATGGGATGGGTTGAGGAAAACTTGGGTGTGAACATCGCCAATATATTGGCTTTTGCGTCGCTATTGGCAAAAATCGTATTCTTCATCTTCTTCTACATGTGGGTGAGATGGACGATACCGAGATTCCGCTACGACCAATTGATGAACTTAGGGTGGAAGATATTATTCCCGCTTGCGCTTGTAAACATCTTCCTTGTTGGAATAGGAGTATTGATATTTAAATAAAAGAGACAAAGAGCTATGTCAATGCATAATATATCATTATCAGGAAAAAAGAGAGTGGCATCGAACAAAAAGATGACTCTTATCGAACGTACTTATTTGCCCGCTATCGTGCACGGAATGTGCATCACAATGGGACACTTCTTCAAAAAGAAGGTTACGGTTCAGTATCCTGAGCAATTGAGAGAATTGAGCCCCGTGTATAGAGGAAAACACACATTGATGCGAGACGAAGAAGGGCGTGAACGCTGCACTGCTTGCGGATTGTGTGCGCTTGCTTGTCCGGCAGAAGCCATCACCATGAAGGCTGCCGAACGCAAACCGGGAGAAGAACACCTCTATCGTGAAGAAAAATATGCGGCAGTATATGAAATCAACATGTTGCGTTGCATATTTTGCGGACTGTGCGAAGAGGCATGTCCGAAGGCTGCAATCTTCCTCACAAAATCGCAAACATGGGTGAAGCCCGACTTGAATAGAGAGAGCTTCATATACGGAAAAGACAAGTTGGTGATGCCATTAGATATAGCAAAACAAAACGCACTGGAAACGGCTATAAACTGATAAAACAAAGAATAAAAATGATAACAATAATTTTTTATATTCTGGCAGCGATAACACTTGCAACAGGTGCTTTGACTGTGATCTCGAGAAATCCGATATACAGTGCTGTATATATGGTTATATGTTTCTTTACGGTTGCCGGGCATTTTCTTTTGCTCAATTCGCAATTTCTTGCTGTGGTGCAGATAATCGTATACACCGGAGCCATAATGGTTTTGCTGCTGTTCACGCTCATGCTGATGAACCTCAGCCCCGAGCACGAACCGAAGAAAAAGTTTATGAGCCGCATAGCTGCGACAATATCAGCATGTCTCACTGCACTTGTTTTGTTAGCTGTATTTATGAGAACCGATTCCGTTATTGAGGTTTATCAACAAACCGGAACAGACTATCATACAGTAAGTGTATTGGGAGACGTGTTGCTCAACGAATATTTAGTTCCGTTCGAGTTTGTTTCAATCTTGTTGATAACTGCAATGATCGGTGCTGTTATGATTTCTAAACATGAAAAGAAAAGTGTGAAGCCATGATAAATATATTGGAAGAAGTAGGAATTAATAATTACATCTGCTTGTCGGCATTGCTATTTTGCATCGGCATATTGGGTGTATTGTTCAGACGTAGTGTAATCGTAATGCTGATGTCGGTCGAACTGATGTTGGCTGCGGCAAATATTCTGTTAGTCGCATTCTCGGTTCTTCACGAAGATGCCGGAGGGCAAGTATTCGTTATGTTCTCAATGGCAGTAGCGGCGGCCGAAGTCGCGGTAGGACTTGCTATCTTGGTGGCGATATACCGAAATATGGGAACGATTGATATTGACAAATTAAAAAACTTGAAAGGATAAATTAGGAATGGAGACAATATTAATACTAATACTCCTGTTCAGCCCTTTTCTTGGATTTCTTGTAAATCTGTTTGGAGGTAAAAGGCTTGGCAGCTCGTTGCCGGGAATAATAGCAACAGCGACGGTAACTATCAGCTTCATCATTTCAGCATATTTCTTAGCAAGTACATATACGACAAAAGAGGTAATCAACGTCCATCTCTTCGAGTGGATAGCCTTGGCTGACTTCACCATCAATTTCGACTTGATACTCGATCAGCTGTCATTGCTATGGCTACTTGTGGTTACAGGCATTGGGGCATTGATACACGCATACTCGATAGGATATATGAAAGGCGATGAGAATATAGATCGTTATTTCTCATTTCTCAATCTGTTTATCTTCTTCATGGCATTGTTGGTAATGGGTAACAATCTGTTAGTAATGTTTATCGGATGGGAAGGAGTAGGTCTTTGTTCATATCTGCTTATCGGATTTTGGTACAAAACTCCGAAATTCAATGATGCCGGTAAAAAAGCTTTCATCATGAACCGGATCGGAGACTTAGGATTCCTTATCGGTGCTTTCACATTGGCATATCTGTTCAAGACTGTCGATTTCGAAACATTGAAAATAGCCGCTACAACAAGTACAAATCCTGAGACTACGACACTGTTGTGTGTTGCAACTCTCGGTTTGTTTGTCGGTGCAATAGGTAAAAGTGCTCAGATTCCGCTCTACACTTGGTTGCCCGATGCGATGGCGGGCCCAACTCCCGTGTCAGCATTGATACATGCTGCAACGATGGTTACGGCGGGTATATTTATGATAACTCGATTGAACTTTGTGTTCGACTTGACTCCCGAAGTTCAAAATCTGATTGCCATTATTGGAGCTTTGACAGCATTATTTGCTGCAACGATAGGTGTTGTGCAAACAGACATCAAAAAGGTGTTAGCTTACTCCACCGTTTCGCAACTTGGGTTGATGTTCCTTGCACTCGGACTGGGAGCATATCACGTAGCAGTATTTCATGTTATCACACACGCTTTTTTCAAGGCTTGTCTTTTCTTGGGTTCAGGATCGGTTATTCACGCCATGGGCGGAGAGCAGGACATGCGCAAGATGGGCGGACTGAAAAGTGTGATGACTATCACTTATATCACATTCTTCATCTCCACGCTCTCCATTTCAGGAATACCTCCGTTTGCCGGATTCTTCTCGAAAGACGAGATTATGTTAGTCGCTTTTGAAAACAATCCATTCTTATATATAATAGCTGCATTAGCATCGTTGCTCACAGCATTCTATATGTTCCGTTTGTTGTTCCTTACCTTTTTCAACGACTTTAGAGGAACAGCCGAACAAAAGAAACATTTGCACGAATCACCGTCATCAATGACATTTCCGCTTATCGTGCTTGCAGTGCTTGCATTGGTAGGAGGAGCAATCAGTCTACCGGGAAGTCTTAGTTGGTTGAATGGGTATCTTGCTCCCATACTTCCGCAGGTAGCGATAGCAGACCACACCGAATCGTCGTCGTTGCATTGGATAATGATGGCTGTGTCGACAGTGGTTGCACTGATCGGTATCGGAATAGCATATTACAAATATATGTCCAAATCGGAAGTTCCGGCAGAGGATAGCAAGAAAACAGGATTAGTAAAATGCCTGTATAACAAATACTATGTAGACGAAATTTACAGCGTATTATTCGTAAAACCACTGTATGCTATCGGACGTTTCTTCGACAATGCTGTTGAAGTTGCCATCAGTGCTATTGTTGCAGGATTGGCAAAATTGACCGATGCGGTATCACACCCTGTGCGATCGCTACAGAACGGAAGCCTTGGGTTCTATCTGTCTTTCTTTGTATTGGGATTCTGTGTGATAATGTTTTGTTTATTTCTCGTGTAAAAAACATATAAGAAGATGAATATAACTATAATACTACTTATACTATTAGTTGGAATAGTAGTTACTTTCTTGTCAGGAAACAGATTGGCGTCTAAAGTAGCCATGCTGTTCAGCGTAGCTACTGCCGTGTTTTCAATAGCACTGTTGACGCAATTTTTAAGCGGAGGAACAATATCTTATTCCACCCCGTGGATAAGCAATCCTTCGGTGTTATTCTCGCTGCAAGCCGATGGATTGGGCATGGCAATGCTGTTGTTGACAACACTGCTCACACCGGTGATTATATACACAAAAATAGCTTATCCGGTAAAGAAAGAAAAGGTACTTTACAGCCTCATTCTGTTTATGGAATTGGCCATGATAGGAACATTCCTCAGCAGCGATGGGTTGGTATATTATATTTTTTGGGAACTATCGTTGATACCGATCTACTTTATCATCTTGTATTGGGGCAACGGAGATCTCGAAAAACGTAAGAAAGCGACTCTAACATTCTTCATCTACACTTTTGCCGGATCGTTGTTTATGCTTGCCGCATTCATCTATCTGTATCAGATAACAGGAAGCCTCAGCCTCGATGCTCTGTATAGTGCTACATTGACAGCAAAAGAGCAGACTTGGATTTTCCTTGCACTCTTTCTCGCACTTGCTATCAAATCACCGATATTTCCTTTCCATACATGGCAGGCGAATGCGTATCAGAAAGCTCCGGCTGTGGGAACAATGTTATTAGCGGCACTGATGTCGAAGATGGGATTGTACAGCATCATTCGTTGGCAATTGCCTATCACACCATTAGCAACAGCAGAGTTGCAATATATCGTAATCGCTCTATGCCTTGCAGGCGTTGTATACGGATCGTTGATTGCTCTGCGCCAAGATAATATCAAACGCTTGTTAGCATACTCGTCATTGGCTCATGTGGGGCTGATTGCGGCGGGTATCTATTCGCTCACCACCGATGGACTGCAAGGTGCAGTATATCAGATGATGGCTCACGGCATTGTGATCGTCGGATTATTCTTTGCTGCCGACATCATATTCCGTAGAACCCAAATTGCGATGATAAGTGAATTGGGTGGAATAAAAAGCCTTGCGCCACGCTTTACAATAGCCTTTATTACTATTGTATTTGCGTCGATAGCTCTGCCACCGATGTTTACATTTGTCGGCGAATTTAGCATACTGTACGGTCTGTTTCAGTTAAACGGTTGGCTGGCATTGCTGGGTGGAACGACACTCTTCCTCGGCGCATTCTATATGTTGCGCATGTACCAAAAAGTGATGTTAGGCCCATTGCCATCCCAAAGAGTTTCGTTTACCGATATACATTTGCACGAAATCATTATCATGGCAATCATTATCCTTGCCCTTATCGGTTTCGGCATCTATTCTAAACCTGTAACAGAACTTATTGCTCCAAGCATACAAGAAATATTGACATACGTAAAAAGATAATACAGACACGATGAGTACATTGATTGCGATTTCAGGACTTGGTATTTTATGCCTCCTGTTAGAGATCTTAAACTTAAGAAAAATTCTTGTTCCCATAACATGCGCTTTGCTTGCAGGCATATTGGGCATGACATACTGCGAATATCAGACACAAGAGCCGCTGTTCAGTTACGACACTTACAATATGATTGTCGATTCAGGATTGGGGCAGATATTCAGCATGTTGCTTATTATTCTTGCCATACTTATTGTAGGCATGAGCCCTAAGTTTTATGAAAACAATATTGCCAAAATAGCAGATTATATCTCTATCAAGATATTTATGTTGGCCGGTGCGGTAGCTATGGTTTCTTTTGGCAACTTCGCCATGTTCTTCATCGGACTCGAAGTATTGTCGGTAGGAGCTTATGTATTAGCAGCAAGTCGCCCTAAAGATTCGCGTAGCAACGAGGCGGGAATGAAATACTTCATGATGGGGGCTTTTGCCTCAAGTTTCGTTCTGTTCGGTATAGCATTGGTATACGGAGCTACGGGCTCGTTTGATGTTGCCGAAATAAAAATGACATCAGCAGGCTTCAGCAATATTCCGGTGTGGTTCTATGCCGGACTGATTATGATATCAATCGGTATGCTTTTTAAAGCATCTATCGTTCCGTTCCACTTTTGGGCACCCGATGTTTATGAGGGTTCTCCGACTCTGGTAACAACCATGATGAGTACTTTGGTAAAAGTTGCGGCTATCGCTTCATTCTACAAAATCGTACTCATATTATCAGCCGGAGTAACTCCTGCATACGAAATATTGATTATCGTACTTTCTATCTTGTCCATGACCATAGGAAACATCACCGCTCTGAGACAAAACAATATAAAACGTATGATGGCATTTTCGGGTATTTCGCATGCCGGATTCATGATAATGCCATTGTTGGTTTTGAATGAATTTCCCAATACACTCATCTACTATACTGCGGCATACGGACTTGCCGGTATTGCTGCGTTTGCAGTTATTATGGCTGTTTGTGAAAGCAAGGGCAGCGAGGATATATCCAACTTTAATGGATTGGCAAAGCGTGATCCGCTATTAGCTGTTACTCTGTCGGGGGCAATGCTGTCGATGGGTGGGATACCTGTATTTGCAGGGTTCTTTGCCAAACTGTTCGTGTTCAATCAAATGTTGGAAGCAAATCATTTGATATTGGTTATATTTGGTATTATCAACTCTATTATCGCAATTTATTACTACTTTCGAGTAGTGAATGCGATGTTCCTGAAAAGTAAGGCTTCGAAAGAAAGAATCAATGCTCCGGTATATACAATTGTAGGGGTGATTGCTTTGCTTTTGAATCTTATTATCGGAATATTCCCTTCTATCATAATGGGAATCGAAATGTAAATTATAAAAACAGACACACTACTACATGAAAAAATTAATCTTATCTATTATCTTGACTTTGGTTACGTTGGTTACTGTACAAGCACAAGATAGTGCCGCAGTGGAAAAGCCAAAACTTGTAGATGGTAGAATGAAGCTTAGCCTATACCACTTCACAAATTCTAATCTGAAATACGCAGCCAGTGATATAAATCTGTTTATACAGAAAAGGAAGAAAGGTTTTAACTGGCCTATGACAAAGATGATCTTATATAAGGAGAACGACCAATTCACTTTCGAAATTGTTGCCATAGATAATGGATGGGCAAACCTGATAGAAGAAGGTGAAGAGCCATACGGTTTCGCCATTGTAGAGGGACGCATCTTTCTGATAGCGACAAAAAGTGAAGGTGAAGAGATAAATATGGATGAATATCTTATTCAATCAGATCAGACACGTGTATTCAGCTTCGATCCCAAGCAAAAGCCATTGGCAAAGAATCCTCGTTGGTACTATCTCTACGAAAAGGAACTTGCCTACATCAAAAAATCGGTAAACACAGACGTGATGGGTAAATAACCCTTCTTAGCCAAGAGTAACTACATTACCCGGTATATTGCGGACAATTCCTTTCAACTCCATCTCTAAAAGGATAGACAGTAATTGATAGACAGGCATGCTGACCTCGTGTGCAAGGAGGTCGATATGCATATTTCCTTGCTTCTTCAATACATTGACTACTTTTTGCTCCTCATCGTTGAGTTGGGCAGCAAATAGTTCTTGCTGCTTAGGTTCTTTCTTTTTTGCATTATTGGTTTTGCCCCATCCCATCTGCTGAATAAAATAGTCGGTAGACTGCAACAGGTCGGCTTTGTGATTAGCGATAAGCTTATTGCATCCGACAGAGCCTCGATCTGAAACCCTACCCGGAGTTGCGAAAACATCTTTGCAATAGGAGTTGTCTAAATCCGCCGTTATCAGCGATCCGCCTTTTTCTCCCGATTCGATAACGATAACAGCATCAGCCAATCCTGCAACAATACGATTACGACCGACGAAGTTATATCTTTCGGGTTCGGTTCCACTTGGATAGTCGGAAAGAATCCCTCCATTATTCAACATCTCAACAGCCGTACCGCGATGCACATGCGGATATATTCTATCTAACCCATGAGCCAGCACAGCAACCGTGCTGAGATTGTATTTCAATGCACAACGATGAGCTTGTATGTCGATGCCGTAAGCCAAACCGCTGACGACAAGAAGGTCGGGAAAGATGGCTGACAACTCTTTCAGAAAGGTGTCGCAGTAGTTGAGACCATAATCTGTTGCATGCCGTGTCCCCACAATGCTGATAACTTTATCGGCATTCAGATTTACATTTCCTTTATGATATAGCAGTATCGGAGCGTCGGCACATTCTCGCAAGCGAAAAGGATACTCGTCATCGGTAATGAAAAATGTTTTGATATCATTCTTTTCTACAAAACGAAGCTCAGCCTCAGAACGTCTTAATACTTCCGGATTCGTTATTTCATCAGCAAGTCGGGCAGATACCCCATTTATTTTCATCAGCTCCTTTCTGCTGAACGAAAAGAGTCGCTCTTCATCTTCTACTGCGCTCAATAGATTGCGGGCAGTGATGTTACCAACCCATTTAATGTTGGTAAGAGCAATTCGGTATAATAGTTTCTTGTGCGAGTCTGTCAAGGTATAGGATTTGTTGCGGTCGGGTTTTCTATAATTTCTCCGTCTTTCATATAAATTGTTCGGTCGGTAATTGCCGCCAAATTTTCGTCATGCGTTACCACAACAAACGTTTGCCCGAAAGCATCACGAAGCTTGAAGAATAGCTTGTGTAGTTCTTCTTTATTTTCAGTATCGAGGCTTCCCGATGGTTCATCGGCAAGTATGACTGCCGGATTGTTGACCAGTGCGCGAGCCACAGCTACACGTTGCTTCTCGCCGCCCGACAATTCGTTGGGCTTATGCTGAAGCCGTCCACTCAAGCCCATCATGTCAAGCAGTTCTTTGGCTCTCTTTTGTACTACCGAGTCCTTCTCTTTTGCGATAAGGGCAGGGATCATGACATTCTCTAAAGCTGTAAATTCGGGTAAAAGCTGATGAAACTGAAAGACGAATCCTATATTTTTATTTCTGAAATCGGATAACTTATTATTGCTTAGTTTGCTGATCTCCTGATTATTCAACGAAACAGTGCCGGCATCTGCCTTGTCCAGTGTACCTATAATCTGCAACAAGGTTGTTTTTCCCGCGCCACTTGCCCCTACAATCGATACAATTTCTCCTTTCGCCACATCCAAGTCTATACTTTTCAGTACTTCGAGAGTTCCATAACTTTTGGTTATTCCCCGTGCTTTAATCATCAACTACTGTCTTAAATTTATTATATTCCAAAGTTAATTTACTTCTCCGAATTTCACAGCCTTCTTTCATTTTTTTAGTCTTCACCACTACCTTTTGCCTCGAATGGCAATCCCCTTGCCCATTCTCTCAAGTGAGAAATAGAACAAGGGGATCATTCAATAGATTAAATTTAGATCTTCTTATATCGTTTTCAGAAATTGGTCGATATGAGCTGCTGTTTCTCGCCCTGAAGCAATACACTTAACCACCAACGATTGTCCGCTCACACAGTCTCCCGTCCCGAACACTTTAGATACATTCGTCATCCGTGCTCCATTTGTTGCAACATTCTTGCGAGCATCAACCTCGATACCAAGTTCCTTCAAAAGACCATCCTGCATCGGGTGAACAAAACCTAATGCGAGGAATACAAGGTCGATCTCCAGTACTTCGGGTTTTGCTACTTCCTTCATTGTCATTTTACCCGATTCGTCCTTCATCCATTCTATTTCAACTATCTCAACGGCTTTGAGAACTCCACCCTCACCGATAAACCGTTTTGTGTTTACCAACCATCTCCTATCACAACCTTCACTATGAGAAGACGTTGTTTTCAATAGCACAGGAAACGGATTAGGCCATTGATTCTCGGCATCCTCCGCTTTGGGCGGTTTTGGCATAATCTCTATCTGGAGGATATTTTTTGCACCTTGTCGATTAGCTGTTCCTATACAATCGGAGCCGGTATCACCGCCGCCGATAACCAATACATTCTTGTCTTTGGCATTAATTAACTGCCCTTCGGGAACAAACTCTTTCGCCACCAATTTATTTTCCATTGTCAGGTATTCCATCGCATAGTATACACCTTTCAACTGCCTCCCTTCGATCGGTAAATCGCGGGGAACTTGAGAACCGATAGCTAAGCATATCGCATCATATTCTTTTTCAATATCTTTCGCCGTAATACCACCTCCTATTTCAGCGTTTGTTAAAAATTTCACACCTTCGGCAGCCATCAATTCTACTCGCCTTTCTACTATTCCTTTGTTCAACTTGAAATCGGGAATACCAAACCGGAGAAGCCCACCTATATGAGAACTTTTTTCGTATACCGTAACTTCATGTCCCCTTTTATTTAGTTGGTTTGCCACAGCCAAACCCGATGGACCCGAACCAATAACGGCAACTTTCTTACCCGTACGATGCTGAGGCGGACATGGTTTTATATATCCTTCCTGATAGGCTTGTTCTATTGCCGCCGCTTCATTCTCTCTGATGGTAACCGGCACATGTTGTATATTCAACACACACGATTTCTCGCAAGGGGCAGGACAGATACGTCCTGTAAATTCAGGAAAATCATTGGTCTGCTGTAACACTTCGGCGGCCAACCTCCAATTTCCCTGATAAATATAATCTTGCCATTCCGGCATTTTATTTCCTAACGGGCATGCCCAATGACAAAACGGAATGCCACAGTCCATACACCGGGATGCCTGCTCGCGACGATCTTCGCTATTCAAAGTTTGTTCAACTTCGCCAAAGTCGCGGACACGTTCCTGAATAGGACGATATCCGGCTTCTTTTCTTCTTACTGTTAAAAACGCTTTTGGATTTCCCATATCTGTCAATTTTTAATAGTCAAATTCAACTTCTGCAATTTTCTTCTTGATAGCCTCCAACTTTTCGTCCTGAAGCACTTTTTTATATTCAATAGGCATCACCTTGATAAATTTATCAACTTCGACAGACCAATTGTCGAGGATATATTTTGCTTTCGGACTTTTGGTATATTCATAGTGAGAGTTTATCAATTGACGAAGTTCCTTTTGGTCGGCATTATCTTCGATCAACGAAAGTTCGACCATCTGCATGTTACAATAGTAGTCGAAGTCTCCGTTTATATTGTACACATAAGCAATACCACCACTCATACCTGCGGCAAAGTTACGTCCTGTTGCACCAAGCACAACAGTACGTCCGCCGGTCATGTACTCGCAGCAGTGGTCTCCAGCTCCTTCAACAACCGCTGTCGCTCCACTGTTCCTCACACAGAAACGTTCTCCTACCCTGCCGTTTATATACACCTCCCCGGCAGTCGCTCCATAGAGCAATGTATTACCGGCAATAATATTATCTTCGGGTTTGTAAGTTGCCACACTTGGCGGAACGATGATAATTTTACCACCCGACAGCCCTTTACCTACATAATCGTTGGCATCGCCTTCGAGAGAGAATGTAACGCCATGAGCAAGGAACGCACCGAAGCTTTGCCCCGCCGACCCCTGAAACGAGCATCGGATGGTGTCAGCCGGCAATCCGGCATTGCCATACTCTTTGGCAATAACACCGGACAACATGCCGCCAACAGTACGATCGGTATTCTTTATCGTTCTCGACAATTCGATAGGCATAGCCTTTTTAATTGCCGGATGGGCAGTTTCTATCAATTGACGATCCATCACATCCTCAATTTTATGTTCCTGACTCTTAGTATGTCGGATAGCGTTTTCCTTCGCTTCGGCAGGCTGGAATAACAATCGGGAAAGATCGAGTTTGTTTATTTTCTCGTTGTTGTCGCTCTTTACATACTTGAGCAGATCGACGCGCCCGACAACCTCGTCGAGAGACGTAAAGCCTAAGGATGCAAGATGTTCGCGAACTTCTTCACCCAAAAAGTTGAAATAATTGATCAGATATTCACTTCTTCCGATGAATTTTTTTCTCAATTCTTCGTTCTGAGTAGCCACTCCAACAGGACATGTATTCAGATGGCACTTACGCATCATAATACAGCCTAAAACAATCAGAGCACTTGTGGCGAACCCAAATTCTTCGGCACCGAGCATGGCAGCAACAACAATATCTCTCCCTGTTTTCAACTGTCCGTCGGTTTGCAATTTCACCAATCCTCTGAGATTGTTGAGTATTAGGGTTTGTTGTACTTCGGCAAGACCGATCTCAAGGGGAAGACCCGCATGCTTGATAGAACTTGCCGGACTGGCTCCAGTACCACCTTCACATCCACTGATGAGAATACGGTCGGCTTTTGCTTTGGCAACACCTGCGGCAATAGTACCCACACCACTTTCGGCAACAAGTTTTACACTTATCTCGGCATTCGGATTTACGTTCTTCAGATCGAAAATCAACTGAGCCAAATCCTCGATAGAATAAATATCGTGGTGAGGCGGTGGCGAAATAAGGGATATGCCCGGTATAGAATGACGTGTCTGGGCAATAATCTTATCCACCTTGAATCCGGGTAACTGACCACCTTCACCGGGTTTAGCACCTTGTGCTATTTTTATTTGTATCTCGTCCGCATTAACAAGGTATTCGGTGGTTACGCCAAAGCGTCCCGAAGCCACTTGTTTGATAGACGAACGGGCTTTGGTTGCAAAACGTTCTGCCAACTCGCCTCCCTCACCCGTATTGCTACGTCCACCAATTGCATTCATCGCTATAGCCATGGCCTCGTGAGCTTCGCGGCTGATAGACCCGAACGACATCGCTCCCGTTACAAATCGTTTAGTAATATCCTCTACGGAATCGACCTTAGATATATCAATCGGTTTCTTTGACGGTTGGAACCAAAGGAAGTCGCGCAAGAATAATTTTTCTTTCTTAAGGTCGATAGAATCGGTATATTCTTTAAACATCTTGTAGCTGCCAAGACGTGTCGCAATCTGCAATTTAGAAATCGTTTCTGGATTCCATGCGTGATTCTCTCCATTTCTCCGCCAAGCATATACCCCTTGATTGATAAGGGCTGAATCGGTAATCTGATCTCTGAATGCTTCAACAAACGGAGTAATAGTTTCGCGAGCGATATCCTCCAGATCTATACCTTCTATCTTTGTAATAGTGCCTGTGAAAAATTTGTTGACAACCGTGGAACTGATACCTATTGCCTCGAACATCTGTGCTCCAAGATAGCTTTTGAGGGTAGAAATACCCATCTTAGACATTGTTTTCAACAATCCTTTATTGATCGACTTGATATAATTTTTCTCGGCTGTATGAAGATCGAGATGTATATCCCCTTTCTTCACCAAGTCGTCGAGTACAGCAAACGCTAAGTATGGATTTACGGCATTTGCTCCGTATCCGAATAACAGGGCAAAGTGCATTACCTCGCGAGGTTCGGCAGACTCAACGATAATGTCAATCTGCATACGTTTACGCCGATCGATCAGATAATGATGAACGGCCGATACAGCCAACAAAGAAGGTATAGCTGCATTGTCTTCGTTCACTCCTCTGTCACTGATTACGATATAATTATTACCTTTATCTACGGCCTTTTCGGCACACAGGCACAAGTCGTTCAATGCTCTTTCCATTCCCGCAGCTCCCCCCTTGGGGTCGAACAACATCGACAGCACTTCGGCTTTGAATCCTTTGTATTCGAGGTGAGTCAAGAGGTCTAACTCTATATTGGTTATGATCGGACTTGTCAATCCTACCATCTTACAATGTTCGGGCATCGGCTCAAGAATATTTTTATGCAAAGAACCGATATATCCGGCAACAGACATGACCAACTCCTCTCTGATTGGGTCGATAGGCGGATTGGTTACCTGTGCAAATAGTTGACGGAAATAATTGAATAAGCGTTGTGGCCTGTCGGATAGAACGGCAACAGGGGTATCATTACCCATCGATGCAGTCGGCTCTTTACCCTCGATTCCCATTGGCTTGATCAATCGTTCAATATCTTCTTTATAATAGCCAAACGTTTTCAGCAATTTAGTATAATTATCAACCGTATAAGGAGTTGTACGCCCCGATGAAATGTCATCGAGAGATACACGGTTTTTCTTCAACCACTCGCGATATGGAAATGCTTTAGCGAGATTTTCTTTCAGTTCGGCATCGTATCGGATTGTGCCCTCTTCGGTGTCGATCATTAGCATTTTACCCGGTTTCAGACGACCTCTTTCTTTGATTTCTGAAGGATCGAAAGGCAAAACTCCCGTTTCGGAAGCTATAACCATCGTGTTGTTGTGAGTAATGAGATAACGCGCCGGGCGCAATCCGTTGCGATCGAGCAAACCTCCTGCATATCGTCCGTCCGAAAACAGAATGGTAGCCGGTCCGTCCCAAGGTTCCATAAACAAACTATGGTATTCATAGAAAGCTTTCAGGTCTCCCGATATCGGATTCTTATCGTTCCACGATTCGGGAATCATCATAGCCAAAGCATGAGGCAGAGATTTACCCGACATCATCAAAAACTCCAAGACATTGTCGAAAGAAGCACTATCGCTCATGCTTGGTTGAATAACAGGCCATATCTCATTTATATTACCTAAAAGATCCGATTTCAACACACTTTCGCGAGCTTCCATCCATAGGCGATTCCCTTTGATGGTATTTATCTCACCATTGTGCCCTACGATACGAAACGGCTGGGCTAAACTCCATGTAGGGAATGTATTGGTGCTGAATCGCGAGTGAACTAACGATATCGCACTGGTAAAGTGTGGGTTGAGCAAATCCGGGAAATAATGCCTCAATTGACTCGATGACAACATGCCCTTGTATATGATTCGTTTAGATGAAAGACTGACAATATAGAAAGCCTCTTTCGTATCGAGAGATAATCGTTTTGATGTAAAAATCTCCCGTTCTATCTTCATCCTCAACAGATAGAGTTTATGCTCGAGAGCTTCCTGACTCATCGACTCTTCACCAACTACAAAGATCTGTTTTACGGTCGGTTCTTTTTCAAGAGCCATCTCTC
>CALNCC010000105.1 GCA_937875275.1 uncultured Dysgonomonas sp.
AGAAACCATCTATTGCTAAACGCTTAGCTATCGCCTCACCTAATCCTCGACTTCCTCCAGTTATAAGAGCACTTCTTTTTGTTTTATCCATTTTTATATACAATTATAAGAGCCTGTTTAAAATTTCCAACAAAATTATATTACACGGCATTTTTAGCCTATTTCGCCATAAATTCAACTTCAATCTCTAACGAAAACTGCTATAATTTCTTCGGCGAGCAAAATCTAAACAGACTCTAAATTAGGTTCTACAATAACACTATTTTTTAGTTCTTCATAAACTTTTTTTAAGCTATCTAAAAGTTTATCATCCACTATTCTCTTGTCTAAAATCATATATAGTTCAAGTACCGATTCATTATTGAGTACAGCAAACGACCCTTCGTAGTAGTAGTTTGTATTTTCGCAACATAGATTAATGCTAAATAGGTGATCGGGGTTTTCTACACAATTAAATGTGGAAGGTGCACCATAGTATGACGAAAAAGATTGCTTTAAGAGGTCTGCTTTAAGGTCGGTATATTTAATATTATAGTATAAGTTTATACGACATTTTTTTTCAGCTCCCTTTAGATAATATGTTCTGTAACATCCATCTGAAGGCTTCCCTTTTTCAAAATACCGATTCATTTCGCTGCCAATCGCATACGATACTATATCTTCATTATCAATAGTATTAAAAGTATTCTTTTTCATATGTATTATTTGTTTATTGGACAAAGCTAATATATTGGCAACAAATAATATATGCAAAAAGGAGGGTGTCGTATGCAAATAGTCGCTATAAGCTGTTTGGAGTTCCTGTCTTTAGCTGAACAGAAAGGTTAGGATGATATCACACATCTTCTTTGTAATCGAGAATGTCTCCCGGTTTGCAATTCAACTCGCGGCACAACGCTTCTAAAGTATCGAAGCGCACCCCTTTCACCTTGCCCGTTTTCAGTAACGACAGGTTGGTCATGCTGATGCCCACCCTTGCTGACAATTCGGTAAGGGATATTTTGTTTTTCGCCATTTCGACGTCAAGATTTATTATTATAGCCATTATACAAAGGTCTTATTTTCTTCCTGTACTTTTCGTCCATATGCGAATATACCTGCAAGAATAAATACAATAAATGCAATCAATAAAGATGTCCACCCTAAGTCCCACCATTGAGAATGATATTTAAGCCCATAGCTCCGGATGTTTTCTGAAAGTAAGCGATGCATAAATAATTTAGAGAAAATGCTATTTATAAATATGAGAAAAAAACAGAATGATGTTAGCAATAGCCGTTGTTCATTTTTAGGAGTAAAAATATCTCCGTCTTTTATATTCTCAAGAAAGCATTTTAGACTATATAAAATAATCAGCCATGATGATATTTGAATAAACGAAAGTAGCAAATCTCGAATAAGTACAGAGAAATTCTTTTCTGTGCTTACTGTAATTGTGGCCATATGAGAATGTATGTCTTCGGCATTGAAGTTATCCGTATCTTCATAGAAATAATGTATTTCGTCTGAATCATCTAAAGTCTGCGTCATAGAAACGTTTTCACTGTATTCATATCTTTCTTTCGAAAAAGCATTTATAATAAAGACTGTTATTGCTGATATAAAAAAGAAGAAATAGGAATAAAACACAAAGCGAGCTACCCATGTTGTAATTATCAGCACCTTTGGCATGACCGCGGAAATAATTGAGTCAAATATTTTCATCTTGTTTTCATTGATTAGTTATACAAAGGTCTTATTTTCTTCTTGAATTTCATATCCGTGTTTGAATATTTCGGATAGTATATACACTAATAATGCAGCCATGAGGTAATAAAAATCGTTCGGAAACAAAATATTGCGCACATTGGTCATTCCCGCCACTTGGGATACGATCTCGTTTAGAGCAAAATATTTGTGAAACCAGTAGGCTAAGTTCATTCCGACCATGGCAATAGAAATCAACCTCAACGACCTGACAGCAAGAGGGCTAAATGGCGATTCGCGGACAATGGCAGTAAAAAAACGGCGACACTGATACACGATGAATATAAAGATTGTCCAGCGTATAAATGCTGATGTGAGTAGAGAAAAAGGTTCTGCATGCTTGTCGGATAGTTGAATTTCCAGTCTGCCTTCCGATGGTGTGAAAACGGCTTCCTCACCCCAGAAAGTTTTATACTCCTCTTTGAGTTCCCCTCCGTATTCGACCTGAGTAAAGAAAGTCTTTTTGCTATCACTGTCCAGTTTGCCAATAGCCATAAGAATAATCGCTCCGATAGTTAATAGTATTGTTAGATACCAAACAAAATCGCAGGAGTATTTAATGACAGTCAACAGTTTTTTCGTTTTAGTTTTCATCACATTCTTTTTTTTACGTGAAACATAAAATTATTTACGGCAAAGGAATGCAAATATTTCATACCACACAAATTATTTTACGTAAAACATAAAATAAATATCTCTTTCATTTCTTCCGCCTCAAGGCTATTGTTTTTTATAGACTTCATTTCAAGCTTGCTAAAACGATTAATTTAATTACATTTGCAAAACATATAGGGGAATTTAAGCTCTATATCTTACGGTTGTTTTATCAATTCAAAATGTAATGACAAGGGTCTCGATAAAAGACATAGCTGAAAAATTGAAAGTCTCGAGTGCTACTGTATCGTTGGTTCTTAACGGGAAAGATCAGAGTTCCAGAATAGGCAAAGATATGGCGAAGAAGGTGCGTGAGACAGCAGCCGAAATGGGCTATCGTCCCAATATGGCTGCTCGTAGTTTGCGTACAGGAAAGACTAAGACGCTGGGGCTGATTGTTGCTGATATCTCAAATCCTTTTTTTGCAAAACTGGCAAGGTATATCGAAAATATGGCTGATGCGAATGGCTATCAGGTAATGTTTGGAAGTTCCGACGAATCTACTGTCAAGTTCAAGAAGCTTATAGACCTCTTTATAGAGAAGAATGTTGATGGAATGATTCTTGCCCCTCCTCAAAACAGCGAAGAAGCCATAATGGAATTGGTAAACCGCAGAGTTCCGTTGGTATTGGTTGACAGAGGTATTGAAGGGCTTCCGGTTAGTTCGGTGCAGATAGATAATGCAAGAGCCTCTTTCGATCTCACAAATATTCTTTTGGATGATGGTTGCAGACGCATCGGATTTATGGCTTACAATATAGATCTACCTAATATCAGGAAACGTTACGAAGGATATGCGAAAGCTTTGGAAAAACACGGAGTGCCTGTCGATGAAGACATCGTTTACTCTGTAGATTTTGAGGGATTTGAAGATAATATAGAACAGGCTGTGGCAACATTGATGAATAAAGACATCGACTCGGTGGTTTTTGCGACAAACAGGGTTGGAGTTCAGTCGTTGATTGCGCTACAAAGCTATGATTATAGAAAGTTGAAGTATGCCAGCATAGACAATCCCGACGAATACCTTTTTGCCGACATCGACATTACGTGTATAGAGCAACCAATAAAGGACTTAGGCGAAAGAACTTTAGACATATTGCTGAGGAATATCGAAGATCCCAAAAACAAGGTTGTGGAGTATGTTCTGTTACAAACCAATCTGACAGTTTTTCTTCGTAACAAATAATTTTTTTGCCGCATAGCTAAAACGTATAAGCAAATCGAAATATCATATTATTAACTAAAAACATTACCATGAAGAAGCTTTATTTAATTTTCACACTGCTATTATTCACGCAGTTATCATTCTCTCAACAATCATTCAATGGATTGGATACGAATATGGGAAATTTGTTCCGGCTATCGGATGCAAAAAGTCGATCTATCAGTCCCGAAAACTTTACCGGAGAAAAAGGGAAAGGCGGTATGGCTGATCCTAACATGAAAGGGGACAAATATAATGTTGCAAATGCCCATAATGCCGCTCGTGATTTGGGGCAAACATGGAAGGTAAACCCCTACATCCACATCAAACCGGGCGAAACGTTTACATTGGCAGAAATAGAAGGACCGGGAGCTATTCAGCACATCTGGATGACACCCACAGGCAACTGGCGTTTTTCAATAATCCGTTTCTATTGGGACGATGAGACCGAACCATCGGTAGAGTGCCCTGTCGGCGACTTTTTCGGCATGGGTTGGGGAGAATATGCTCCATTAAACTCGCTTGCTGTTTGTGTCAATCCGGGAAGCGCATTTAACTGCTACTGGACAATGCCATTCCGCAAAAAATGTCGGATAACGATGGAAAATGTAAATCCGCAGGATGCGATGACATTATACTATCAGATAGATTATACATTGACAGAAGTGCCTGCCGATGCAGCTTATTTCCATGCACAGTTTCGCCGCACTCACAGCAACGAGACATCAGACTATACGCTAATCGACGGTATAAAAGGAAAAGGACAGTATGTGGGAACATATATGGCTTGCGGTGTTCGCAACAATGGATGGTGGGGCGAAGGCGAAATCAAATTCTTTATGGATGGAGATACTAAGTTCCCAACGATATGCGGAACAGGAGCTGAGGACTATTTCTGTGGATCGTATAACTTCGACCGTGGAGGGCAATATAAGGAATTTTGCACACCATATGCAGGATTGCATCAAGTGATTCGTCCCGACGGCACCTATCGCTCTCAACAGCGTTTCGGTTTGTATCGTTGGCATATTACCGACCCCGTACGTTTCGAGAAAGACCTGAAGGTAACCATTCAGGATTTGGGATGGAGAGCCGGTGGTCGCTATTTGCCTCAAAAATCGGATATCTCGTCTGTCGTGTTCTGGTATCAGGCCGAACCGCATGCTAAATACCCGAAACTGCCAAGCTGGCAAGATTTGGAAGTAAATTAATTTGCCGATAATAGCAGCAATAAATGAAAGTATAGTAACAGGGAGAATATTTATTTTTCCCTGTTATTTTTTTCTCCCCTGTTGTAAAAAATTAAACAAGCCTCGAAAAAGGAGTGTTAAATGCAATTAATGTTATCTTTGAAGACTAACTATAAAAGAGTGTATACATGTCTGATCAAGAAAAATACGACCAAATATTTGAATCTAACAATAGATGGATAGAAAAAAACAAAGTTGATAATCCGGGCTTATTCAAGCTGTTAGCCGCAGATCAACATCCCGATTTTCTATACATCGGATGCTCGGATAGTAGGGTACACCCCAATCAGGTAATGGGTTTGAAGCCGGGAGAAGTATTTATTCATCGTAATATAGCTAATATGGTTATGGCTACCGACTTAAGCGCTCTTTCGGTTATCAACTACGGGGTCGAATATCTTAAGGTTAAGTACATTATCGTTTGCGGACATTATGGATGCGGAGGTATAGAATCGGCAATGAAAAAATCGGATTATGGGATTCTTAATCCTTGGCTGCGAAGTATACGCGATGTATATCATCTGCACCGCGAAGAACTGAACGCAATAAAAGATATAGAGGCGAGACATCGCCGTCTTGTGGAACTCAACACCTATGAGCAATGCCGCAACATAATAAAAATGGGAGAAGTACAAAAATCGTATTACGAGAAAGGATATCCCAAAGTTGCGGGGTGGGTGTTTGACATTACCGATGCTCGACTTCACGATCTGCATTTTGATATGGAAGGAGAGCTCGAAGAGATTAAAGAAATTTATGACATTACTGGTCAGACGGTATAAATGTAAGAGGTGGCAGATCACACCATCTTCTCTTCCATAAATCGGTTGAAGTCGTCTCGGTACGAATCTGAAACAGGGATGTATGTCTTGCCAAAGACGATGGTGTTGCGCTCTATTGTTTTTATTTTTTCCAGATTGACTATAAATGAGCGATGCACTCGCATAAATTTGTCGCCCGGCAGTTTGTCTGCCAATGTTTGCAGATTCATGAGTGAAGAGATGGGGTCAGATTGATTTTCGAGGTAAAACTTCACATAGTCTTTCTGATTCTCAACATACAAAATATCGTCATAGTCTATTCTTTCGATGCGATAGCCTGACTTGATGAAGATGCTCGATTCTTTTTTCGAATCCACTATTCTGAACCAATCGAGAGCTCTGTTGCCCGCCTGCAAAAAGTCGGCATAGCTGATCGGCTTCAACAGATAATCGAGAGCATTGAGTTTGAATCCCTCGATAGCATACTGATCGTAAGCCGTCGTGAAAACGACTTTGACAGACGAAGGGAGGAGTTTTGAAAATTCCAACCCATTAATATTTGGCATATTGATGTCTAAAAAGACAAGGTCAACTTCGTTGCTCTGTATCATTGCCATAGCATCTAAAGGCGAGTGATAAGTTCCTTTCAGTTCGAGAAAAGAAGTCTGCATAGCATATGACTTCAACAGATCGACAGCCAACGGCTCATCATCGACAATGATACATCCTAACTTCATACTCCTTTTTCTTTTTCGTTGTGGAAATCAATATTCAATATTACCGAAAAGCGGTCGTCCTCTTTTTTCACTTCAAGGCGGTGCGCATCAGGATATAGCAGTTCGAGGCGTTGGCGAAGATTGGTCAAGCCTATCCCCGAATTTTTCGATTCGATGCCATCTTGTTCTCTGCCCGTACTGTTTGCCACAGTGCACAGCACTCCGTTGTCGTTGTCGACAGCTATTTGTATTTCGATGAAACTATCCTTGCTGTTGCTTATCCCGTGTTTAAACGCGTTTTCGATCAGTGTCATAAACATCAGCGAGGCAATCTCACGTCTGCAATTATTGTTACGTATATCTACATTGAGCCTTACGTTCGCTCCCAAGCGGAGAGCCATCAGGTCGATATAGTTTTTCGTAAATTCGAGTTCTTTATCCATCGGCACAAATTGAGCCGAATTTTCGTACAATACGAAGCGGAGTAATCCACTCAGACGATGTATAGAGTCTTGCGCTTTCTGTGTATCGAGAGCCACTAACGAATATATATTGTTCAGCGTGTTGAATAGAAAATGAGGATTCAGTTGGTTTCTCAAGTTCCTCAGATCGGCTTCCAACTGGCTGGCTTTTACTTTCTCGAAATTGATAGAATCTCGATACCAACGCATAGTGGCTTTCAATGCTACACTCATGCTCACAAACAGCATCATGAATACATATTCTCCCAACAGTCGCATACCCAATGGTGGAGGCTTATGGTCTCCTACCCGTTCTTCTTCGGGTGCATCAGGCATCACATCGGCTATTCCCGACACAACCTTCCACAAGGAGTCTGCTATCAGATTTTGAGAGAAAATGATCCCGGTCAGCAACAATAGGTTGATGGCAAGATAGAGTATTATCTTCTTGCTGAACAGCAATCGGTCTATCAGAAACAGATAGTTGATATAAAGCACAAGCATCAAACAACCCATTCGCACCACATAACCCGTGTAGAACCGATAGTCGACCTCTCCGCTACGCGACATTACGAGCAGCGGAACGAGGAACACTACCACACAGAAAAAGAGGTGTAGTGCGACCGGTGTTATTTTTTTTGCATTACTCATATCTCAATGCATCAATAGGATCAAGCTCCGATGCCTTTTTCGCAGGATACCATCCGAAGAAGATGCCGGTTGCCGTACAAACAATAAATGCAAGTACTATAGTATATGGCTCGATTTGTATCGGCCATTGTGCAACATTTTTCACAAGATAAGAACTGCCTACGCCCAATGCAACCCCTATTATGCCACCTGTTATGCTCAGCAAAATAGATTCGATAAGAAACTGCATCAATATATCCCTACCTTTAGCCCCGATAGACATACGTAACCCGATTTCGCGAGTACGCTCGGTTACCGACACATACATGATATTCATAATACCAATTCCTCCCACCAGCAACGAAATGCCGGCTATGCAAGATAGTAATACTGTCATGATATCGGCAGTAGAGCTGATCATCGTGATTAGTTCTTTCTGAGAACGGACATTAAAGTCGTCCTCGTCGTTAAGCCCTATCTT
Source organism: uncultured Dysgonomonas sp. (assembly GCA_937875275.1). Classification (GTDB taxonomy): domain Bacteria; phylum Bacteroidota; class Bacteroidia; order Bacteroidales; family Dysgonomonadaceae; genus Dysgonomonas. Next base: position 7,907 of record CALNCC010000105.1, read on the forward strand.
GTGTTTCTGACGAAGAATTTCTCCGATGCTCTCAATAGCGTCTTCCGTAGCCTCTTCACTTACAGCTGATGCCGAGATGGAGTGAAGGTGCGTTATGGCAAGAATGCGTTTCTGAACTGTGCCGAATGGTGCCAATATCAAATCATCTTGGTCCATACCCATTGTGTTATCTCCTTTCGATTCCAAGACACCGATTACTTTCAATGGTATTTTGTTGAAACGGATGATCTGCCCTAAAGGCTCTTCGCCATTGGTAAACAGATTTTCTACTACTGTTTTTCCGATGACGCAGACCTTCGCCGAAGCTTTCACGTCATTCTCGGTAAACATATCTCCTTCGCCGATAGAATATTTACGAATATCCAAGTACGAAGTGTTCACTCCATATATCGATGTTGGAGCATTGTTTGCACGATATATTGCCTGTCCCGAAGAAGATACCTCAGGCGATGCCGCCGAGATATATTCTGCACGGGCGGCGATAGCCTCATAGTCTTCCGGCTTCAACGTTTGCATACTGGCGGCACTCTGGCGCACTCCTCCAAACTGTCCTGCACCGGGACGTATATTTATCATATTCGATCCCATTGTAGAGATCTGACTCTGAATGCTTGCCTTAGACCCTTGACCGATAGCCAACATGGTAATAACCGCAGCAACACCGATGATGATACCCAACATGGTAAGGAATCCTCTGAATTTGTTGCCGTTCAATGCTCTGAGAGCAATCCGCATTAAGTTTGATATATTCATTGTCAATTATCTTCTTTAGGTAAGCTCTTTAACATCTCTCTTGCCGATTTGATATTGTCATTGTATGTGTCTGACTTTATCAAACCGTCCTTTATCACAATATTGCGACTGCTGAACATTGCCAGTTCGGGGTTGTGCGTAACAAAGATTATTGTACGATTTTCCTTTTGGTGCAGTTCCTGCATCAGAGTCAATATTTCGTATGATGTGCGGGTGTCGAGGTTACCGGTTGCCTCATCGGCAAGGATGATAACCGGCTCGTTGACCAACGCACGGGCGATAGCTACACGTTGCTGCTGCCCTCCCGACATTTGGTTCGATTTGTGCCCCAGTCTGTCGCCCAGCCCCACATCGTTCAGGGCTTTTACTGCACGATCATATCGCTGCTTGTTCGATATAGATGAGTTGTACATCAGCGGCAATTCGACATTCTCTACCGCAGTAGTTTTTGCCAGCAGGTTGTAGGATTGAAAAACAAATCCGATTTTTCTGTTTCGCAGCGTGGCTCTGTCGTTCTTCCCCATTTTTCGCACCGATGTACCGTCCAGATAATACTCGCCCGATGTAGGGCTATCGAGGCAACCGATGACGTTGAGCAATGTCGATTTGCCGGAACCGCTGGTTCCCATTATCGTAACGAACTCTCCTTCATAGATACTAAAGCTGACTCCACGCAAGGCATGGACAGTTTCCTCCCCCATCACATATTGCCTCTTGATGTCTTCGAGCCTTATTATTTCTTTCCCTTTATTCATCTTTTCTGTTCTAAGAGTTCTTTGTATTATTTTTTCTTGTTCGATCCCGGACGTTTCGGCATGAATGGATTTGCTTCACCTCCCTTTTGCTCCTCTGAAAGTGCGCTCGCTTTTGCTATCCCGAGTATTACCTCATCGCCTTCCGACAATCCTTCGAGTACTTGGATGTTTATATCATCACTTGTTCCAACCTTAATATTTTTAGGGACAATGCGATTGCCGTCTTTTACCCATACAGTTTTACCCGTAGTGCTTGGCGTTTTGTTTTCCTCAAGTACAAGTTCTTCCATCAAGCTGATCTCTTCCGGATCGGGCTGATAGCGCAATGCTTTTGACGGAATAACCAATACATTATCTTCTTCGAGGGTATAGATGGTAACCGTAGCTGTCAACCCCGGTTTCAATTTCAGGTCGGGATTGGGTGCATCAATCACTACCTCGTAGGTAACGACATTCGATGTTGTTGTTGCCTCAAGTCTTACCTGTTGCACAGTACCTTCAAATTCATCGTTGAGATATGCTCCTACCGAGAATGTAACGCGTTGTCCTTCTTTGATGTTTCCTATATCCGATTCATCCACGTTTGCTATTACTCGCATTTTGGTAAGGTCGTTGGCAACGGTAAACAGGGTAGGTGTACTGAACGATGCAGCAACGGTTTGCCCTTCTTCCACAGCGCGCGATACAACCACTCCGTCTATTGTTGAGTAAATGGTTGCATATCCGAGATTCGTTTCGGCTTTGAATACCGATGCCTTAGACGATGTTACGGCCAATTTTGCTGTTTCGTATGCGTCTATTGCGTTTTCCCAGTCCACCTTGCTGATCGCTTGTTTTTCCCACAATTTTTCGTACCGCTCATAGTTGCGTTTTTGCTGAGCCAGTTCAACTTCTCTCGATTTGAGCGTTGCATGTGCCGACGCTAATTCCGATTTCAACATTCTTGTATCGAGTTCGGCAATTACCTGACCGGCTTTTACGTCCGAGTTGTAGTCTACATGTATTTTAGATATTACGCCCGATACCTGTGTACCTATTTCTACTAAGGTAATTGGCTCTACGGTTCCCGTCGCCGTAACTTCGGTCGACAGTTTGTCTTTTTTTACGATTTGGGTATTTAATCGAAGGCTTGCTTCGGCTTCTTTCGGATAGAATTTGTAGATCAATACGCCTACAATAACTATGGCTGCCAGAATCAGATATTTTTTCGCTTTTTTCATTCTGTTTTTCTATTATATTTTTTTTACAATGTTATTTCTTTTCCTTGGTAGAACTCTAATAATTTGCGGTTCAACAGCGCCGAGTATTTTGCCTGCAACATGTCTTGCAATGCGTTGGCATAACTGTTTTGCTCCGTAACCAATTCTACCGTATTGCGCATGCCGAGCGTATAGCTGTCTTTGACAAGCTGGTAACTCAATTCCGAAGACTTCTGTTTGTCCTTAGCTGCCATGTACTTGCTCTGAGCCGATACGGCATCTTGATACAAACCTTCGATTGTGCGAAGCAGCTCTTTCTGAGTATTCAGTAGATCCAATTGTGCCGATTCTATTTGTATTTGTGATTTCTGAACTGTCGATTTATTTTTACGGTTATCGAATATCGGAACGCTGACAGACAATCCTACATATTGGTTGAAGTTGCGGTTGAATTGTGTCGTTACCGACGGACCGCTACTCCACGCATTGCTCGTGCCCAAACTACCATTGAGCGCGACCGATGGCAGATATCCCGCCTTAGCTGTCGATCTGCTGATTTCTGATACATCGATGTTCAGCTTACTGCTTTTCACTTCGGGTCTTATGGCCAGTGCTGTCTGATAAACTTCGTTTACCGATGGTATCAGAGCAATCACTTCGTTGTCTCCTATTTCGGGATATTCGATGTCTATCTCTTCGTCGATGTCCAATTCGAGCAGTTGTTTTAGTTGCAATTTGTAATTGTCGTATGAGTTTTGTGCCAACACGAGGTTGTATTTGTTAGTCGTATATTGCGATTCCACTTGGGCAAACTCGGCCATGGCAATCGTTCCGGCATCTAAGAAGTCTTGACTTTGTTTCAATTGTTGTTTCGAGGACTCAAGTATATTCTCGTTGTTTTTTATCGATTCGCGCGCATATAATATTTGCAGATAAACTTGGGTAATGGATGTCTCCATATTGTTTTTCTGCTCTTCTACCTCCAGTTTTCCGGCTTCTTTTTCCAGCTCAGATTGTTTGATCGCATTTCGGTTGCGGTTCCCATTATAAACTGTCCAACTGGCATTTAATCCGTATTGTCCGTTGAATACGCCCTTGTATTTATAGTCGTTCATTGCATCTTTCGAGTGACTGTACCCTTGCGACAGGCTACCACTGAGCGATGGGAATAATTCTGCTTTCGATTGTTCTACATCAACGTCGTAACTCTCGACAGAGAGTTGCATCTTTTTCACTTGTATGTTTTCTTGGCGTGCATAGTCGATGCAGTCGCGCAGAGCCCATTTCTTTTGCGCCGACATGGTCGCTGTTACAGCCAGAAATCCACAGATTATCAGTACCGATTTTACTTTCATTTCGTTCATTATTTTTGTTGCTATAAAGATATGTAGTATTTCTGTTTTGTTGAAAAATATTCGACAGATAGTCTTATTTAATCGACGTACCATAAAAAAGCGAGATACGCCGCACTGCACAAAATATGCAGAGGGCGTATCAGTTCACAAGCATTAAAAAAACAACCTTTATACCTCACGTATAAATATCTAAAAACACAAAAAAACACATTTCTTTTTTATTATTCTTCTTGTCGGGAATAGACTCCGTTAATTCCCCTCTTCCCACGAAGCGTCATTTCCGGTGTGTATGATACAGACGCTTGACCTACAGTCAAATTGTCGCTTTTGCGTGGCAAATAGGATATTAGTCGAATCCGCCTCCAAAACCACCGCCGAATGGTTCTCCAGGAAATGAGTCGCCGCCTCCGCGAGGACCTTCAAAATCGTTGTTTTCGAGATATTCGAATCTCACCTCATCTCTTTTCGCAGTGAACACTTCGAACTGTTCATTTGATAGTTCCTTAGCAATTTTAGTATTCGATTTTTCTTTTATCTCGGCTATTTTCTTATCTATTTCAGCTATTTTTTTCTCGTTCTTCAGCAAATCTTTTTCATCTGCATCTTTCGATTTCGCCTCTATCTTCTTCCTTTTAGCTACTTGCTTGTCTATATCTTTTTGTTCCTTCGTGAGTATTGTTCCCATCTTTTCTCTTTGCTTGAGCGTTATTTCGGGAATCTCAGGGAAATTTGCGAGAACAAGAATCTTCTCATTCGATCGCATCGAGGATTGTCCCATTCTGTCTCCGCCGGAGAAACCGCCCGGCCCTCCACCCTGTGGTGGTTGTGCTGTCATGGATATGCTTATAAGCATAAAAAACAAGGTTGTACAAATAAGTCTCATTCTAATTCTTTTTTTAATATTGGACCTTTCATTGAACGGTACAAAAAAAGTGATATTCACGGCAAACAACAACACTTGTCGACAGACGGGCGATTTTTATCGACAAAAAGCCCGAATCAGATTCCTTATAGGATTGAGTGAAAAGTATTGAACAACACAGGCGCATTATTTGTATAAGATTGCATAGCTTTGTATATGTCCATTATAAAACTGAATAGAATATGACTCTGAAAGATTTACATAATCAAGCATCGGCATTTGCCGACACCAAACCGATGCCTGCACTTTTTGTCGGGCATGGTAACCCGATGAATGCAATAGAAGACAATGAATTTACGAGAGCATGGCACGGCATAAACCACTCATTGCCTCATCCATCGGCTATTGTCTGCATTTCGGCACATTGGGAAACGCGTGGAACGTATGTGATGGCAAGCGAAAAGCCGGAGACGATACACGACTTTTACGGTTTCCCCCGCGAACTGTTTGCACAACAGTATCCGGCAAAAGGAAACCCTGTACTGGCACAAGAGATTGCTGCGAAAATAAAATCGCCGGAGATAGTTACGACACACGAATGGGGATTGGATCACGGTACGTGGTCGGTATTGAGGCACATCTATCCCGAAGCTGATATTCCAGTCATTCAGATAAGCATCGACCACTATAAAGACCCGCAATGGCACAGTGAGTTGGGGGCACAGTTGGCATTCCTCCGGTCGAAAGGTGTGCTTGTTGTCGGTAGCGGCAACATGGTGCACAACCTGCGGATGATACGATGGCACGAAGAAGATTTCAATATCGAAGACGGCTATGATTGGGCGTTTGAACTGAATGATATTTTTAAAGAAAAAATAAAGGATAATAAACTGGATGATCTGATTGCATTCAGTAATCTGCATAAAGACGCAAGGCTGGCCATTCCCACTCCGGAACATTATATTCCCCTGCTGTATATGATGGGAATGAGACAGAAGGGAGATAGTGTAAGTTTCTTCAACGACAAGGTTATTGCCGGATCGCTGAGCATGACATCTGTAATAATTGGAAACCAATGAAAGAAAAAATAAAGGAGATATATGCCGAAGCGCAACGAAAGACGACGAAAAAAGATATCGCCGTTTTGATGATTACCGACGATCGCACGTTACTCGTCCTCGATACGATAAGCGATGCGGGGGTAAAAACTCTGCCTTATGGTACAAAGTCGCTTACGGCTGATTATTTTCGCCATACACCTCCAACCGAAGGCGAGATAGAAGCCGCTATAACGATCGTAGAAGATGAAATAATGCCGCACGTCGCGGATATCCGTACGCGTGATCTGCAATTGGTGTCGCCCGACAAAGGAATTGCTGAGATAATGGGTTATGCCACAGATAGCAAGGAGAGTATGTCGGTAGCTGATGTTGAGGGGGTGTTTTCTCGCCTTGCGGCTATTATAACAGGTCGCCCGGCTTCGATGGACAATCTGCCTGCCGATAATGATTTTGTATCACAGGTACTCATTTTAAGAGAGGTGATGCACCATCTTCGCTTTGGAAATATATTGATTTATGCGTCAGAAATGGACTGAGTATTTAGCATCTGTAATGAAAATAATGCTAACTTAGGAAATTAATCAAAATAGAAACACCATGAAATTCATTAGGCTTTTGTCTCTGCTCATCTTCGCCTCTCTTGTTTCAGCAACATATGGGCAAGGAAAACAATCGGCTGAGTCGGAAGTGCCGTTCGGCGATCCGTTCATCATGTTGTATGATGGAACATACTATGCCTATGGCACAAATGACGCAAACGGCATCTCGGTTTATACCTCCGCTGATTTGAAGAAATGGAAAAAAGCTTCCGACCTTGCTTTGCACAAAAATGACTCGTGGGGAGGACGTTGGTTTTGGGCTCCCGAAGTGTATTACATAAAGAATAAAAATAAGTTCTTCATGTACTACTCAGCCAACGAACACATATGTGTAGCAACCTCCGACTCGCCATTCGGTCCTTTCGTGCAGGATGAGAAACAACCCATGCTGCCCGACGAGAAAGCGATAGACAATTCACTGTATATAGACGATGACGGCAAAGCCTATCTCTACTTCGACCGATTCAATGATGGGCTCAATATATGGGTGGCAGAACTCGAAGACGATTTGAAAACCATCAAGCAGTCTACAATGACCAAATGTATAAACGTGTCGCAACCGTGGGAAGAAGTATGGCCGCGCGTGAATGAGGGGGCATTTATTACAAAGCACAAAGGCATTTATTACCTCACCTATTCGGGCAACAGTTACGAAAGCCCATTCTACGGCGTTGGCTATGCTACGGCTACCTCGCCAATGGGACCATGGACAAAGTTCGAGAAAAATCCGATCTACCAGAAACCGGAGAACCTTGTCGGCATAGGTCATAGTGCCATGTTCAGGGATAAGAAGGGCAAATTGAAAATTGTATTCCATGCGCATAAAAGTGAAAAATCGATCCATCCTCGCGGCATGTATATTGCCGATGTCGAGTTCACGAAAGATGCCGTTCCCGTGATGAAAATCAAGAAAGGGATAATGCGTCCTGAGTTAGATAAATAAGTATTCATATTCGCCCTTACACAATCATATAAAACAAGATATTACTATGAAGATAAATAAATTAGTATTGCTTGCCGGCTTACCCTTAGTGTGTGGTAAATCATTTGCTCAAGCCAACGATAAACAGCCGAATATAATCTTTATCCTTACCGATGATATGGGTGTGGGAGACTTGAGCGTATATGGCGGAACAATGGTTGAGACGCCTAACATCGACCGCATGGCCGACGAAGGGGTGCGGTTTACCCAATATTATAGTGCTTCGCCCATCAGCTCGCCATCGCGTGCCGGACTGATAACGGGGATGCATCCCGCAAACTGGAATATAAACAGTTACCTGCAAACGAAGAAAGGAAACCGAGAGGCTGAGATGGCAGACTATCTCTCTGTCAAAGCTCCCTCGTTGCCTCGCGTGTTGAAGGCCGCCGGCTACAAGACCGGGCACTTTGGCAAGTGGCACTTAGGCGGAGGGCGCGATGTTACAGATGCCCCTCAGTTTGCCGAATACGGATACGATGAATATTCGAGCACATACGAAAGCCCTGCCCCCGATCCTTTGTTGACGGCTACCAATTGGATATGGTCGGCAAAAGACAGTATCGCACGTTGGGACAGGACAGCGTATTTTATTGACAAGACAATTGATTTCATGAAAAGGAATCAAAGCTCGCCATGCTTCGTCAATCTTTGGCCCGACGATATGCACACCCCGTGGGTGGGCAATAAAGAAGAACAGGGCTTAGCGCCGAAAGGCACAGAGAGTGAAGAGAATTTCAGAACCGTACTGATTGAGTACGACAAGCAAATAGGTTATCTGCTCAACCGCTTAAAGGAAGAGGGATTGGATAAGAATACAATCGTAATTTTCACGAGCGACAACGGACCCGCACCGACTTTCGAGCATAGCCGTACAAATAATCTGAGAGGCTGCAAGGCGTCGCTGTTCGAAGGTGGTATACGCATGCCGTTCATCGTTTGGAGTTCGGGCAACTTAGTGCCTAAGGGAATGATAGATGAAACTTCGGTAATGAGTGCGACGGATATATTCCCAAGTGTATGCGCACTTACCAATGTATCATTGCCAAAGGGATATAAGGGAGATGGCGAGAACATGAGCAAGGCGCTGAAAGGCAGTCCGAAAAAGCGCAACAAAGCCATTGTTTGGGAATACAAGAGAAACGATAGCAATGCTTTCCCCAAGGCGAGAGGCATTGATGCGAGTCCCAATCTTGCTATACGTGAAGGCGACTGGAAGTTGTTGATAAACGATAACGAATCGGATGTCTTGTTATTCAATCTGGCAAATGATGTCAACGAAGAGAAGAGTGTTGCCGATGCGAATCCCAAGATCGTAAAGAAGCTGAAAGCTAAAGTCTTGTCGTGGAGAAGGTCTATGCCGGCATTAGGGATGGGTGGCAAATAACCATTTGCCGATTCTATATATAATATTCGGCAATATCTATAATCCCTGCACGGATGGCATATTTCGTTGCTTCGTGCACGTTGTTTACTTCCAGTTTTCTGAAAATATTTTTACGATGAGTGATAATCGTATGGATGCTGAGGTTGCGTTTTGCAGCAATCTCTTTC
>CALNCC010000106.1 GCA_937875275.1 uncultured Dysgonomonas sp.
GTCTTCAGGTGGCAGTGAACTATGTTCGTGGGGGTTCGAGTCCCTTCATGCGCACAGAGAGCGACAAATTGAATTGATTTTCTTTTTGTCGCTTTTTTATTCTTGTAACTACCTATTTATGTGTTGATTAAATGAATAAATGAATTGTGCTTTGGAGTTCGATAACCTTTAACTTTTTTGGTCATAGAAAACACCTTTGGGGAACACTAAACTATGTAGTCTGTAGCATACATTTCCCCTCTTTTGATAATAGGGAAAACATATTTCAATCATATATCACTTAGATATATAAAGTTTAAAAATGAAATGTAAATAGTTAATGAAAATATTTTTATAAAAAGAAAGAAGCGCACCAGCGTGCGCTTCAATTATTAGTTATAGAACTTATTCGTTATCCAAAAAATGTTTTTCAATATGATGCATATCCTCAATTACATCAGTTACTTTTATATTATTTTCTTTATTCATGAAAAACGCAAATATAAAACACAATACACCCAAAAGTAAACAGACAATGCTGATAAAAAGGCATTTAAACTGAAACTCTTCAGATATAATAAAGTAAGTTATAAAAGTCGATAATGCACTACCTATGAAAAGAGACCCGCAAGAATTGAAATAATTGAAACTGAAATTGATACGACCAAGGCGTTTTTTTATCAAATTCCAATCCTGAACTTCGATGGGGTAAGCAGAAGATTTCTTTTTGCTAATTAATTCTACATCCTGTGATATTTTAAAATTCTCATTTGCCATCTTCACTCTCGTTATTTTTATCAATAGCACCCGAAGTTATTGCATTTATCATAATTGAGTTCCCACATTCTGTACAACTCACAACCATTATAGGAAAAATAGCATTGTTTCCACCTATAATAAGGCTTCCTCTATTGAATTCTCGTAATTCGAATACTTTATTGGAAACACTCCAATTATTGTTACCGCATAGTTGACAAATTTTATTTTTCCATTTTTCATTTAAGAAATTCATAAATTTCTCTTCATTGATTTTCATTTTATCATCCATAAGTAAAATAGAATAAATTTATAACAAGACTTTGTAGTAAAAGTAAACCAAAAAACAACCAAATCCAAATTGCTCACCTACTCAATTAAATCTTCAAGGAATTGATTTGAGAATAGAATACCTAAGATTCATCCTCTGTACTTAAAATTCATGGCTTAGGTATCCACTCCCTCAATTCCCAAATCAAATCTAAATCATCAAGAAATTGGTTCGATAATCTGATACCTTATCGCACTCTTTATTTTTACAACCCGTTGATTTCTATATGGATTTCAGTGGGTTTTTCTTTTTAGGGCAACGGGGGGGACATTTGGTGAGAGAAGGTAGATTCTCCATTTTCTTTTCAGCCTGATATTTCAATAAAGCTACTTTCTGCTCATCCATGTTGTTCTTGGGAAAGAGGGCTGAATGAATATACCAATAAATTAATCAGATAATATATACCTAAAAAGAAGCGTTTGAAAAATATACAATCAAGAAATAAAGGAGATTCAACATTTGATTAATAGAAGATCAACTAAAAAATGTAACTTTGAGAAAACTATAAGCGTATTTTTTTATCAAGAATTCAACAGCAAGTTGATTTGTTAAGAGTGAGCCTTTTAATGGAAGTATTTTTACAATCTATACCAAAAACGACATGACAGAAAAAAAATGTATAAGAAAACCAATATCGGGAATATATATCCTTAGCATATTATTATTGTTGATACTCCCACATACTTACGCATCCCTATATAAAGGAGATTATGACAGAACAATTTCAAATATAACATTGAAAGGAAACAGTATCGTCGGAACAGAAAAAAAGAAAAACAAAACAGTCGGTCTATTCTATTTTGTATGGTTGGGACAACACGGCACAACCGGCATTTACGATAATTCAAAGATAGACCATGCGGCTCTTTTCAGTACTGCTCCTAACGATCTCACTCCGATGAACCAGTATCACTTTTGGGGGCAACCTCTTTACGGCTACTACAACAGCGAAGATCCATGGGTGATGACGAGGCATATAGAACTATTGACTATGGCTGGCATAGATTATCTGATAATAGATACTACCAATGCTTTTTATTATCCATCTGTGATGCATTCTTTGATTCAGAAATTACTCTTTTTCCAGAAACAAGGATGGTCGGTTCCGAAAGTTGCCTTCTATACCAATTCGAGTTCGGGGACTACTGTAACCAACATATATAATGAATATTATAAATCGGAGAAATATAACGATATATGGTTTCGGATGAATGAAAAACCATTGATTATTGGAATCACGGCAAACAATAACAACACCTCAGACCAGACTTTCTTTAACGGAGCAAAAGATTTTATTTCGCCTCAACTGGTAGAATACTTTGATGTGCGTGAATCTCAATGGCCAAACGTCCCAATCCATGAAGAGAGCTTCCCTTGGATAAGTTGGGATTATCCGCAAAAGAATCACAAAGGTACAGTGTCGGTTTCAGTTGCTCAGCATCCCGAGAAAAGCGTATTCTTTTCCGACACAACCAATACTAAAGGGCGAGGCTATGATGCAATAACAAAAAAGAATAATACTCATTTATCAAGAGACGGTAAGAATTTTCAAGATCAATGGGAGACTGTCTTTTCCTTAGGTGATGCTGTTTCAAACGTATTTGTTACAGGTTGGAACGAATGGGTTGCCATCAAATTGGCTTCGGAAAAGGGCAAAGTCTTTTTTGTGGATGCATATAACGAAGAATTTTCGAGAGACTCAGAAATGATGAAAGGCGGATATAATGACAATTTCTATCTTCAGTTGGTTCGCAACATAAAGAAGTTTAAATATGAAAATACTCCATCAATAGCGAACACCTTTCGGCAGCCAAGCCATTATAAAGATTTCAGTGGTGATGCGATCAATAGAGACTATAAAGACTTTTCGGGAAAAGGCAGATATATAGATAGTAGTGCGAGAAATGATATCACCGATATTATTGTGGAACATGATAAAAAGAATATCTATTTTACAATAAAGACAGCAGAAGCAATAACTTCACCCAATCCTTCGGAAGAAAACTGGATGAATATCTTTATTAAAACCCACGATGCAGCCGACAATTTCGAAGGTTTTAATTATGTTGTGAATCGTACATTCGCGAAGAACAAGACGGCTAACGTGGAAAAATCGAGTGGGGGATACAAATGGAAAAATAGTGGTCATGCCAAATATGAACTAAAAGGCAATGTGCTGAAAGTAAGTATTCCTCTCAAGTCTCTGAGCATATCGGCGGATACTCCTTCTATCGAGTTTAAGGTTGCCGATCATGTGACAAACTATGAAGACATTATGGATTACTATGTGTCGGGAGACGTTGCGCCTATTGGTCGGCTTACTTTTCAATATAGCTTCAAAGGCTCTTAAATTTTCCCCTATATATTCATATGAATAATACATGAAGGCATCTCAAACACGAGATGCCTTTTTTTAACAATATAGGCATGTAAAAACATGTTGCGATGTAAATAAATATCACATAAGAATGTGATAACTTTGCAAAAGTTTATGAAAAAAGAAAAACAATGGAAGAAATATCATTCAAACATACCATACCTCTTCAGATACGCTTCAATGATGTTGATAAATTCGGACACATCAACAATGCCGTATACTTCTCTTTTTATGATTTGGGAAAAACCGAATATTTTGCGTCGGTATGCCCCAACGTCGATTGGGAGAGAGACGCCATAGTAGTTGCACACATAGAAGTCGACTTTATGCAACAAATACGGGGAACGGATCGCATAGCTGTGCAAACGTCAGTTACAAGTATCGGAACAAAAAGCTTCGATCTGGCACAGCGGGTCGTAGATATAAACACCAATATGGTGAAATGTGTCTGTAAGTCGACAATGGTTACTTTCGATCTCATACACCATTGCTCAAAACCCTTGACGGAAGAATGGGTAACAGCTATTTGCGAATATGAGAGCAAAGACTTACGACGGAAGAAATAACAAAAAAGGTCTCGGATTTCCGAGACCTTTTTTGTTACTGTAGTAGTTGGTTATATTTTACTTATTATTTCATCCAAAGCGCGGTTTAATCCGTCTGCATCTTTTCCTCCTGCTGTAGCGAAGTGAGGCTGACCGCCACCTCCACCTTTGATGTGTTTTGCTGCTTCGCGAACAATCTGTCCGGCATTCATACCTCCTTCAACAAGATCTTTGCTAAGCATCAATGTTATCTGAGGTTTATCTTCATCACGGGTTATTCCTATAATTGCAGACTTAGCAGGATATTCTCCATGCAATTGGAAGGCTATATCTTTTGCTATATCAGGCGGCAACATACCTTTCATAACAAAAACATCGACACCATTGATAATCTGTTTTTGTCTGATCAGTATATTTTTCACCATCTCAGATTTCTCTTTCACATATTCATCGCGCTTCTTTCTCATTTCTGCATTCTCGTCGATGAATTTCTTTACCGTATTTATCAGATTGGGCGAATTATTCACCATGTCTCGCAATTCGGTCAAGATATCTTGCTGTATGTACAAGAAATCTTCACAAGCCTCTCCCGTAACAGCCTCGATGCGTCGAACGCCTGCGGCAATGGAGCTTTCGCTTACCACGCGGAACGAGCCTATACGACCGGTTGAAGATATGTGTGTTCCCCCGCATAATTCGACAGAGTCGCCGAAGCGGATTACACGCACCTCTTCTCCGTACTTCTCGCCGAAGAGAGCCATTGCCCCCATTGCATTAGCTTCGGCAATAGGCACATTGCGATGTTCGTCCAATAGAATATTCTCTCTTACTTTTGCTGTTACAAAACGCTCTACCTTTCTTATTTCCTCATCGGTAAGTTTCTGATAGTGCGAAAAGTCGAAACGCAACGTCTTAGGGGATACGTATGACCCTTTTTGTTCGACATGCGTACCCAAAATTTCTCTCAATCCTTCGTGCAAAAGATGTGTTGCTGTATGGTTTGCCTCAGCAGCGGTACGGTCTTGCTCATTGATGCGGGCAATAAATGTAGCCGTTACATCTTGCGGTAATTTCTTTACCAAATGTACAGCCAAATTGTTTTCTCTTTTAGTATCAAAGATTTCCAACCTTTCTTCGCCGTCAATCAACCATCCGCTGTCGCCAATCTGCCCACCCATTTCGGCGTAGAACGGAGTTTCAGCTAAAACAATCTGATAAAATTGGCTATTCTTCTGCACCACCTTACGATATCGCAGAATTTCGGTTTCCGATTCGGTGAGGTCGTATCCGACAAATGTCGAATCTCCCTCTTTCAGCATTACCCAGTCTCCAGTTTCGGTGGCGGCAGCATTGCGGGCACGATCTTTTTGTTTTTGCATCTCAGTATCAAAAGCCTGCTGATCGACAGTCAATCCGTTCTCGCGAAGGATAAGCTCCGTTAAGTCTAACGGAAAACCGTAAGTGTCATACAGTGTAAAAGCGATTTCGCCTTTCAATATCGTTTCTTTGCTGTTTTTTATGTCGACGATATGTTTGTCTAACAACTTAATACCTGTCTCTAAAGTGCGAAGGAACGAGTCTTCCTCCTCTTTTATAACTTTTTCTATCAACACTTGTTGCTGCACCAATTCGGGATATGCATCCCCCATTGTTTCTATCAGAGTCGGTATCAATTTGTGCATAAAGGCAGTATGCTGATCGAGGAATGTGTATCCGTAACGAACAGCACGACGCAAGATGCGACGAATCACATAACCCGCCTTAGCGTTAGATGGCAGCTGACCGTCTGTAATCGAAAAAGCGATTGTGCGTATGTGGTCGGCAATTACCCTCATGGCAATGTCTTTCTTTTCGTCTTGCCCGTAGGTGGTTCCGGCAATCTGACCGATAGCTTTTATTATCGGCTGAAAAGCATCTGTGTCATAGTTCGATATTTTCCCTTGAACAGCCATACACAGACGTTCAAATCCCATACCTGTATCTATAACTTTCGCCGGCAGTTCGACCAATGATTTGTCAGCCTTGCGGTTATATTGCATAAACACGAGGTTCCAGATCTCTATTACCTGCGGATGGCTCTCATTTACGAGCGTAAGTGCATCCACTTTTGCGCGCTCCGAATCGGGGCGCAAGTCGATATGTATTTCCGAGCAAGGTCCACAAGGTCCTGTGTCTCCCATTTCCCAGAAGTTGTCTTTCTTGCTACCATTAAGTATACGTTGTGCGGGCAAGTATTGTGCCCAATATCCGGCAGCTTCGTCATCACGCGACAGACCGTCTTCTGCGCTTCCTTCGAAGACTGTAACATACAGTCTTTCTTTATCCATTTTCAGTACATCTACCAAATATTCCCATGCCCATTCGATTGCTTCTTTTTTGAAATAGTCTCCGAAAGACCAGTTGCCAAGCATCTCGAACATGGTGTGATGATAAGTGTCGTGTCCTACTTCTTCGAGGTCATTATGTTTTCCACTTACACGCAAACATTTTTGTGAGTCTGCAACCCTCGGATATTTAATCGGGGTATTGCCCAATATTATATCCTTAAACTGATTCATACCGGCGTTGGTAAACATCAGAGTGGGGTCTCCTTTTATTACCATAGCTGCCGAAGGTACTATCTTGTGATTCTTAGATTCAAAAAAATCTTTAAACGAATTGCGTATTTCCTTAGAAGTCATCATGATCGAATTATATAATCCTGTTTCTTTTATAATCTTTACTCTGTTTTTCCGTTTCTATGACAATGGAGATTGTCCATTATCATTTGTTATGATATACAATTTGCAAAAATAGTTCAAAAACTTTACTTTTGCTGAACTTGTAATCACAAAAATACGCTGGCTCAACATAATAATGAAGAAAAAAGTATATTTCCGATATAATCCTAATACCCTTAGCTATGAAAGGGTTTATCCTAAGGCAAAGGATCGGATATTTTCTGTGATTCGGCATCTCGCTTCCGGAATAATTATCGGATTCGGGATATTTTGGATTTTGAGCAAGGTATATACTTCCCCCCTGAAAATAGAACAAGAGAAACAGCTGCAACTGATGAATACTCAGTACGAGTTGTTATCGAAACGGATGGATGACGCAGTGGAAGTGATTGGCGACATACAGCAGCGAGACGACAATATGTATCGTGCCATATTTCATGCCGACCCTGTTCCCTCGTCGATACGTGTCTCAGGCGTGGGGGCTGCCGGAAGATATGAGGAGTTGATGAATACACCAAGTGCCAATCTGATTATATCTACATCGAAGAAGATGGACTATATATCGAAGCAACTCTATGTACAATCCAACTCTTTTGACGATATACTCGAATTAGCTAAAAATCAACAAGAACGAATCAAACATATACCGAGCATACAGCCGATATCGAACAAAGACCTAAACAAATTATCATCGGGTTATGGTATGCGTATCCATCCGATATATGGAACGCTGAAGTTTCATTCCGGTATCGACTTTACTGCGAAGACGGGTGCTCCGGCTTATGTTACGGGAAAGGGCAAGGTTATATTAGTCGATTGGAAATCGGGGTATGGGCGATGTGTGATTGTTGATCATGGATACGACTACAAAACGTTGTATGCACACTTGAGTAAATACAATGTGCGTGTAGGACAGACCGTAGAGCGAGGACAAAAAATAGGAGAAGTGGGTAGTACCGGCACTTCTACTTCACCGCATTTGCACTACGAGGTTTTGTACAAAGACAGGCACGACAATCCTGCCAAATATTTCTTCATGGATCTTACTGCCGAAGAGTATGACCAAATATTGCGTTTAGCTGCCAATCATGGGCAAACGATGGATTGATTTTTTTGAAACAACAGGTATGAAGATTGATTTTGAAAATAGCAATAAGCTTTATTATTCATTGAAGGAGGTCGCTGCTCATTTCAAGGTTAATGCTTCTCTGCTCCGCTTTTGGGAGAAGGAATTTGATATAATCAACCCGAAAAAAACCGAAGGAGGAACTCGCCAATATACACGCGAAGATATAGACAACATTACGTTGGTCTATCACCTTGTCCGAGATAAAGGATTGACTCTCGACGGTGCACGTCAGGTATTGAGTAGAAATGCTGATGAGGAATCGCGCAAACTGCAAGTTATTTCACGGCTGGAACAGATACGAAAAGAACTGAAAGATTTGGAGACGGCTTTTGATTAATATGCAACAATCAATTTGAACAATGTCTTTTCTCAATCCAGAATCTGTATTTTCTTCTCTTGCGCGTAATTTTGTTGAACTTTTTGTATCTCGCTATTTTTGAATTTATAATCTTCGCTTTTCTCGTTGTATTTTTCTATCAGCATATTCACACTGTCTTGTGGCGATTTTTCCGTCAATACAACAAACTCTCCGCCTGCGTTAACCAATTCCTTTATAGATTGGAAAAGAGTGATTGCCGACTCTCTGAATTTTTCGCCATTCTCCGGTGTTTGCAGTGTGTCTATTTTTGCTATCTCTTGCTCGATAACCGACATAGACCTGTCTGCCTGAATCCTTATGCTGTCGAAGGAGAGGGTGGGGATAGCATGGCTAAGTTGTAGGTTGAAGCGGATATATTCATCCACTACCACTTGTTGGCTCTCGACGATGGAGTCGTTGTATGCTATTTCTTGTCTCTTGTCGCAGGCTGCAAAAAGAAGACAAAATGCGCACATAAAAAGGAAAAGCTTTTTCATGAATGAGAAATATTTATGTTCCAAATTTAAATAATTATGACGACAAAACCCGCTTCTTTGCCAAAAAGTCTTTTATTCCGCCAATGTGTTCTCTGACTTTTTTATCGGAAAACTCGTACACTTTCGTAACCAATCCGTCAAGGAAATCACGGTCATGCGAAACGAGGATGACAGTTCCGTCATAGTCCAGTAGAGCTTGTTTCAATATTTCCTTCGTTTTCAGATCGAGGTGATTGGTCGGCTCATCCAATATCAACAAGTTAACAGGTTCTAACAGCAACTTGATCATTGCCAAACGTGTACGCTCTCCCCCCGAAAGAACTCTTACTTTCTTTTCAGAATCATCACGATTGAACATGAAAGCTCCTAAGATACTGCGTATCTGTGTGCGGATATCTCCTTCCGCCACGTGGTCGATAGTCTCAAATACTGTCAGATCATCATCTAACAACTCTGCCTGATTCTGAGCGAAATAACCTATCTGCACATTGTGCCCAAGCATCATTGTACCCTCGTGTGGTGTTTCATTCATCACACACTTGACAAAGGTTGATTTGCCTTCTCCGTTCTTCCCGGCTAAAGCAATTTTCTCTCCCCGTGCTATCATCAGATTCGCGTTTTCGAATACGAGATAATCGTCATATTTCTTTGTAACGCCATCTACCGTCAAAGGATAATTCCCTGAGCGCGTTGCTGGCTGAAAACGTATGCGGATGTGCGATTTATCTTCTTCGTCTATCTCTACCCGCTCCATTTTTTCGAGTTGGCGTACACGGCTCTGAACAAGAACTGCTTTCGCTGCTTGAGCTCTGAAGCGTTCGATAAATTCTTCGATCTCAGCTATTTGTTTTTGTTGCGCTTCCCAAGCGTGTATCTGTTGTTGGCGACGCTCTTGACGCAGTTCGGTATATTTAGTGTAATTTACTTTGTAGTCGTAGATGCGCCCCATTGTCAGTTCGATGGTTCGTGTTGTTACAGCATCTATAAACGCTCTGTCGTGGGAAATAAGCACAACCGCTTTGGCTTGGGTCGTGATGAACTCTTCTAACCATCCGATAGATTCTATATCCAAATGATTGGTCGGTTCATCTAAAAGCAACACGTCGGGATTTTTCAATAATAGTTTTGCCAGTTCGATGCGCATGCGCCAGCCACCACTAAATTCGTTTGAGGGGCGATCGAGATCGGAACGTTTGAAACCTAATCCTAACAATGCTTTTTCGACCTCTCCGTCAAAGTTTAGTCCCTCCACCATCGCCAATTGCTCGTGAGCATGCGAGAAGTCGTCGATCAGTTTTGCATAATCGTCAGACTCGTAGTCGGTGCGGGTTTCTAATTGTTTGTTCATGTCCTCGATTCGGGCTTGGAGATCGAATATATGAGAGAATGCAAGAGAAGCTTCTTCTCTCACAGTTCGTTCGTCTGTGATTTTCATTACCTGAGGAAGGTAGCCTATCGACACCCCGTTGGGGCCTGTTACAGATCCTTTATAGCCGGTGTTTACTCCGGCAAGAATTTTTAGCATAGTGCTTTTTCCTGCACCGTTTTTCCCTACCAGGGCGATTTTGTCATTATCGTTTATGATAT
>CALNCC010000107.1 GCA_937875275.1 uncultured Dysgonomonas sp.
CAAACGATCCATCGCTGAATACCGCAGAGTTAAGTGCTGCAAAGAAGTTGTCTCGATATGAAACAACTGATCCTAAGTGTTTTTTTATCAGTTCGGGGTGTTCTTGTACAGCTTCACTGAAAGAGCAGAATATAATTCCTTTTTCCGACAACGTTTTCTTGAACGTCGTTTTCACCGATACACTGTCAATAACTGCATCAACAGCCATTTCAGCGACTCCAGCCAATTGTCCTCTTTCGTGTAGCGGGATACCCAGTTTGTCGAATGTTTTTAGCAATTCGGGATCTACCTCATCCAAACTTTTCGGACCGTCTTTTGGTCTTGGTGCCGCATAGTAGCTTATCGATTGGTAGTCGATTTGTGGGACATTAAGGTGTGCCCATTGCGGCATTTCCATTGTACACCAATGGCGAAATGCTTTCAGTCTGAAATCGAGCATCCATTCGGGTTCGCTCTTTTTGGATGAAATAAGACGAACTACATCTTCATTCAATCCTACCGGTATAATTTCTGTATCTATGTCGGTAACGAATCCGTATTTGTATTCGCTATTCGTTACCTCATCCAATATTTTATCTTGTTCTTCTTGCATTGTTGTTTCTTATTTTGAAGCCTAAAAAAGACTTTTATCAGCCTTACTTCGTGTCCGAAGACATCTTTCTAATTTATTAAGCAGAAAATAGCGAAAGGCAAAGTCTGTTTCATATTACAAATATACACACAATCTCTAAGTAAAAGATGCATCATAAATATTTTACATCGTTCATAAATTAAAAACATATTAAAACACGAAATGTTCTTGCTATGAGCATAGTCGTACGAATGCTTTTGGTGAAAAAGTTATATAATCGATTCCTTTTGTGTTTTAAATTTTAGCTTACCTTTGTCCCAAGAAATAAAGAGTAACATGGAAAATGTATCCTTTAGTCCTTACATGATATTTGACAGGGCAAAATGGGCTGCCCTGCGTGATTCCGAACCATTGACCTTGACAGAGCAAGAAGTTGCTGAACTGAAGGGTATTGACGATGAATTGTCTATTGAGGAGGTTAAAGAAATCTATCTGCCTCTTTCGCGGTTGTTGAATTATTATGTGAGTGCCCGATCGAGTCGTCAGGCTGTTCTGCGCAAGTTTCTGAATGAAACCGAAAGCACGATAAAAGTACCCTTTATCATCAGCATCGCGGGCAGTGTATCTGTCGGAAAAAGCACTACGGCTCGTGTATTGAAGGCATTGTTGAGCCGATGGCCGGAACATACGAAGGTGGCATTGGTTACCACCGACGGATTTCTCTATCCCAACGAGGTGTTGGAAGATAAACGGATATTACTGAAAAAAGGGTTTCCGCAATCTTATGATATAAAAACTCTCTTACAGTTTGTCGTTGATGTTAAGTCTGGAAAACCGAATATTAAAGCCCCTAAATATTCACATCTCATCTATGATGTTGTTCCTGACGACTACGCAGAAGTTGATCGTCCTGACATTTTGATTTTAGAAGGATTGAATGTTTTGCAGAGCGGCATGGACTATCCGCACGATCGACCTCGTGTTTTTGTGTCCGACTATGTAGACTTCTCTATTTATGTAGATGCTGACGAGAAACAACTTGAAGAGTGGTATATTTCGCGTTTTATGAAGTTTCGCAAAGGAGCATTTGCCGATCCTAAATCATATTTTCATAATTTCACACAATTGACAGAGGATGCTGCCGAGAAGATGGCTCAAACCATTTGGCGAGAGATCAATCGTAAAAATCTATTGCGGAATATTCTCCCTACTCGTGAGAGAGCAAGCCTGATCCTTCATAAATCGAAGAATCATGCGGTAGATAACGTCCGACTAAGGAAGTGAAAGTAAAACGAAGTATATTTATACAAGTACAATAAAACCTTGCGTTTATTTGTTCGACATACAGTGTATTTGTATATTTACCCGTTTTATGGGCATACACTCCGAACAATCACTCAATTGAGGGTATTCTGCTCATTCAAGACTTTTAAGACATTAAATCAATAACATAAAAAAACGAACAAATGAAGAGAAAATTAACTTCCCTTTTATTAGTCGCGGTAGCCGTTGTTTTCGCAGCGTCTTGCAAGCAACAAACACCGCCCGAATCGGTTCAATATGCCGGAAACCCAGTGTTCCCGGGATGGTATGCCGATCCCGAAGGAATTATATTCGACAATGAATATTGGATATTCCCTACATTTTCAGCAGCATACGAAGAGCAAGTCTTTTTGGATGCGTTTTCATCTCCCGACCTTGTGAATTGGACAAAACACGAACGCATCATTGACACATCCGAAGTGAAATGGATATGGCGCGCAATGTGGGCTCCGGCAATCTTGGAAAAGGATAATAAATACTTCCTGTTCTTTGGCGGAAACGACATACAAAAAAATGGAGATGTCGGAGGGATTGGTGTTGCAGTGTCAGACAAGCCCGGCGGTCCGTATAAAGACTATTTAGGTAAACCGCTTATCGACAAGATTGTGAATGGCGCACAGCCAATCGACCAATTTGTATTTAAAGATAAAGATGGCAGCTATTATATCTATTATGGTGGATGGAGACATTGTAATGTTGCTAAACTGAATGATGACTTTACCGGATTTATTCCTTTCGAAGACGGAACAATATTTAAAGAAGTTACCCCGAAGGATTATGTAGAAGGTCCATTTATGTTTATCCGTGATGGAAAATATTACTTCATGTGGTCGGAAGGTGGCTGGACAGGTCCCGATTATAGGGTGGCTTACGCTATTGCTGATAATCCGTTCGGTCCATTCGAGAGAGTTGGAACAATTCTGCAACAAGATCCGAATATCGCTAATGGGGCAGGACATCATTCTGTTATACACGAACCAAAATCGGATAAATACTACATCGTATATCATCGCCGCCCATTTGATAAGAAAGAAAGAGATTGGCGCGAAACCTGTATCGACGAAATGGTTTTCGATGAAAATGGATACATCAAACCTGTAGTTATGACAACCGAAGGTGTTGCTGCAAATCCAATAAAAAAATAAAGAAAAACCGGGAGGTGTCTCAGAACGAGACACCTCTGTTTTTGTTATTTCTCGACCACCTTCACCATATGGGCTTTCAGCCGGGGGTCGGTATATTGAGCCGGAACAACTGATTTTATTTCCGACATTATAATTTCGATCATCTTTTTCCTCAGAAAATCGACTCTCGTGACAAGGCTGATTTCCCTCGTCGGAGTGATACCTTTGAGAGGGCGCACATTTTTCTTTTGTTCCTCGGAGAGCCTCTCCAATGCCATTTCGGGAATTATCGTCAACCCACTGTTATTATCTACAATGTTGATAAGAGTATCTATACTGCCGGCTTCGTAAGAGAACAGGGAATGAGAACTTTTGCGCCTGCGTGCATTACAGATTTTCAATATCTGACTGCGAAAACAATGCACCTCCTCAAGCAACCACAAACGATTAACATTCAGATCATCTTCCTCCAACTCTTTTTTCGCATACAAAGATGTCTCTTGCGGAGATACATATGCATAAAACTTTTCATAATAGATCGGATATTCTACAATCTTATCGTTCTGAAGCGGAGTGGCAAGAATAGCTCCATCTAAAGAGCCGTTTTGAAGCTTTTCGATGATTTGCCCCGTTGTCAGCTCTTCGATAGAAAAAACGATATCATAACCATTTTCATTATGTAGCTTCATCAACTTTGGAAGTAAATATGGCGAAATAGTGGGAATGATACCTAACCTGAACACACCCTGTATAACACCTCTTTCCTCTTGTATTATCTCCTTTACTTGCTTTACCTGAGATACTATAACCCGAGCCTGGTTTATAATCTGAACGCCGATGGGCGTAGGCTGCACAGGCAACTGGCTCCGGTCGAATATCTTAACGTCTAACTCATCCTCCAATTTCTGAATCATCATACTCAATGTAGGCTGTGTAACGAATGAGGCCTCCGCCGCTTTAGCAAAATGTCGATAATTATCGACGGCTATTATATACTCAAGTTGTTGTATATTCATACTATTTCGTGATTTAAAGATTAATTGTCATGCTTGTTGAAAATGTAGGATCCTACGCGTATTATTGTAGTCTTTTCTTCTATTGCTATCTTATAGTCGTGCGACATACCCATCGATAATTCAGTGAAGGATGTGTTGCCATAATTTGATTTTATATTTTCAAAAAACAGTCTCAGATTTCTGAACTCATGGTGGATCTGTCCCTCATCGTCCGTATTACTTGCAATCCCCATCAATCCGATGATACGCACCCACTTGTATTGCTTCGATTGATCTTTCTCGAAAAACTGGCGGCATTCATCGTAAGTAAAACCATATTTACTTTCGTCCTGAGATATATAAACCTCCAGAAAACAATCTATTATTCTCCCTATTTTGCCCGCTTGCTTATCTATTTCGTCCAATAGGCGTAAGCTGTCTACACTGTGGATGGTAGTGATATACGGCAACACAGACTTTACCTTATTTGTCTGCAAATGTCCGATAAAGTGCCAATCTATATCTTGAGGCAGTTGAGCTTGCTTTACAGACAGCTCCTGCATACGACTTTCTCCAAATATCCGTTGACCAGCATCATAGGCTTCTCGGATATCCTCCACCGAATAATATTTAGAAACGGCAACCAACCGAATATTTTCAGGTATATTTTTTTTAATGTATTTGAGGTTATTTTGTATATATCCCATGCAATAAGCTAATTATGGATTCAGTCTTCTCCGTTAAGGATTCTTTTCGGAATTAAAGATAGTAAAATAAAAAGAATGCTCTACGACAATCATAGATATTATGAGGAATTTGTTTTAACTTGAATCCAAATTCACACTTCGATACGTCTAATAAGAAAGCATTCGTTTTGCAGAAAAATAATAGAAAAATAAATAATATGAAAAAAACTGTCCTCTGTGTTATAATGTTAGCATTTGTCGTTACTTCTGCATTTGCACTACCCCCCGAGCCTCATCCTGTCGCAAATAGGCATATTAAAATAGGCCCTATGTCGTTTAGTTACAAAACTCATATGAATAAAGATAGTATAGAGATAGAAGATATAAAAGCCTTTGAGGAATCGATGGATACTCTTGACGGCTCGCTCCAATCTATGGGCAATGCTTTAGATTCGTTCGGTAAGACGATGGATACATTTGGCAACAGCGTAGATTCGTTTGGCAATTCACTTCATGCATTCGCCCCTCCTTTCGGCATTTTCGACACCTTCATTTCCGGGGTCTTCGGGATAGCACTTATCATGATTGGCTTCTACATTCTCATATTTGGTGGAATAATATTCATCTTCGTCTACTTTATCCGATCCAACCAGAAACGAGAAAAACAACGACAAGAACTGATATTGAAATGCATCGAATCGGGACAGCCTATCCCTGAATATCTGAAAGACAACTCGAGCAAGAAACAACGATACCTAAAGCATGGGATCATCTGGTCTGCCGTAGGTTTAGGCCTATACTTTATCATCTCCTCTTTAGCTGCAATTCCAATATTTGTGGGTGTAGCCTACATTATCCTGTATGCTATGGAGAAAGACTATCCGGCAAACAACAATAATGTGAATGAATAAAGCTGAGGACATAAAGCTTATTACCTCTTTTCTGCTGTCGAACAACAATAATATTTTCGACAAGCTGGTACTTAAATATCAGTCTCAGGTGCGGAGATTCATGCTCAACCTTACGATGGGAGATGAGGCATTAAGCGATGATCTTGCTCAGGAAACCTTTATAAAAGCATATCTGAATATCCGGAGCTTCAAAGCCATGTCGAATTTCTCGACATGGTTGTTCCGCATCGCCTACAATGTTTTCTATGACAACAAGCGCGCCGAAAAGTCGTTGCTCCCGATAGAAGATGTAAAAAATGATAATTATAGTGAAAACACGCAGTTTTCTTCCGAAAAAGTAGATATCTTTAATGCTTTGAAGATATTGAAATCCGAAGAAAGAACTGTCATTCTATTATTTTATATGGAAGACAAAACCCAAAAAGACATTTCAAATATCACAGGGTATCCGCTCGGAACCGTCAAGACTCATCTGTTGAGAGGAAAAGAAAAGCTGGGTAGCTATTTAAAAGAAGAAGGATATGGAAAATAATAGTACAGATAATGATATAAGATTATTCTTCACTGACAAAAAACAGGAAATTCAGGATAACGGATTTTCAGACAAGGTAATGAGTAACTTGCCTAAGGTCGAATCTTCGAGAGAATGGCTTGTTATACTTTTTGCCGTATTGGGAGGAATCGTCGCCCTATTCTTTGCAATATACAACGGTTCGCTGCTAAAATGCGCCGAGCTTTTCTCGATGAATGCAGAAGGGATTGTTATGCTTTCGTCTATCGTTCCCGTGATTTTGGCTATTATTCTGCTGATTATTGACAGGCAGAGAGCATCTCGCTTCCCTTTTTAGCTCAAGACACTGAGACTTAGAGCCTATTTATACAACAAGAATATGCAATTTTTCTTTGCCATGTCAGGCAATTGCTTACTCCATTCTTTCACGCTGAGTGTCTTTATAGATTCATCCTCGCAAGTAATATTTACGGCAATACAGAGCTTGGTTGATGGAGTACAGTTCCGGATCAGATCTTCCACCAATTTCAGATTCCGATAAGGGGTCTCGATAAATATCTGTGTTTGCTCTTCGCCATATATGCGCCCTTCGAGTTGCTTGATCTTACGTATGCGCTCATTGCTGTCTATCGGCAAATATCCGTGAAACGCAAAGCTCTGCCCATTAAAGCCCGAAGCCATAAGAGACAAAAGAATAGATGACGGACCGACTAACGGTACTACATTATAGTTCTTACGCTGAGCTATCGCAACCACATCACTACCTGGATCGGCAATAGCTGGGCATCCTGCCTCGGAGATGACACCAACATGCTGACCATCACGCATCGGATCGAGGAAGTTGGCTATATCATCCGCCTTAGTGTGTTTATTCAACTCATAAAAGGTCAACTCATCTATATTAATTGTCTGCTCCACTTTTTTGAGGAAACGGCGTGCCGAACGAATATTTTCAACAATAAAATATTTAATTCCTAAAATCACGTCTTTGTTATATGGCGGAATAACCCTGTCGATGCTCGTTTCGCCAAGAGTAACAGGAATAAGATAGAGTGTCGGTTGCATAATAGTTGCGCTTCTTTCTGATTAATTTGTACAAAAATAGGTATTTTTGCATAAAAAAGCAGACTATGCACCTACCTTCTGAGTTTGTAGAACGTACTAAAGAGATATTGAGCAGCGAATGGGATGATTTTTTGTCCGCACTCGGGCAAGAACCGCCTGTCAGCATCAGAATAAACAAACACAAAGCAAAAGGGACTGATACCCTCAGCAATATTGTGCCTTGGTGTGAAAACGGATATTATCTCGGGCAAAGACCTCAATTTACATTCGACCCACTACTACATGCCGGTTGTTATTATGTGCAAGAGGCCTCGTCGATGTTTGTCGGGCAAGCAATAAAACCGCATCTGAAAGAAGGGAGCAGAGTGTTGGATCTTTGTGCGGCTCCGGGTGGGAAATCGACACTCATCGCCGGACTGTTAGACGAGCACAGCCTCTTGGTTTCAAACGAACTGATTCGCTCTCGGGCAAATATTTTGGCTGAGAATATGATGAAGTGGGGTAAGGCAAATACGATTGTTACGAACAATTGCCCCGCCGACTTCTCCAACCTCAAGGAATTTTTCGACATCATTCTTGTTGATGCACCATGCTCCGGCGAAGGAATGTTTCGCAAGGATGAAGAAACAATCGACGAATGGTCTTTGGCAAACGTGAATCTATGCAGCGAGCGTCAACAAAAGATTATATCCGACATATGGGATTCTCTTAAACCCGACGGCATACTTATTTACAGCACATGCACATACAACACGGAAGAGAATGAGAAAAATGTCAGATGGATTTCCGAGACATTAGATGCTGAAATATTACCTATCAACACTGAAAAAGAATGGAAGATAAGTCCGGCTGTTGACAATCAGATTCCGGCATATCGTTTCTTCCCTCACAAGACCTTAGGGGAAGGCTTCTTCCTATCCGTGCTAAAGAAGGATGGAGAATCGCAATATACAAACCGCAAAAAAGGACGCGACAAAAAACAGAAGGTAAAAGCTCCATCCGAATTGCATAACCTGCTGACTGATTCGCAAGACTATGAGTTTTTCAAAAAAGGAAATTATTGGCAAGCAATATCAAAAAGCTTATACGAAGATTGTAATTATCTTTCTGACAATCTAAATATTCTCAATGCCGGAATTTGTTTGGGGGAATATAAAGGGAAGGACTTTATACCTCATCAGGGGCTTGCTCTTAGTTTACAATTAGACCGTGAAGCTTATCCTTGCTTCGAAGTGGATTGGAATACCGCCATCACATATCTGAGACGTGAAAACATTATCTTGCCGACTGATGTGAAAAAAGGTTACGTTCTCTTAACTCACAAAGATGCACCTATTGGCTTTGTCAAAAACTTAGGTAACAGAGCAAACAATCTGTATCCGCAAGAATGGCGCATCCGCTCGGCGAATATTCCAAACGAGCCCGTGTCTGTAATAGGTTAAGATTTTAGGATTCCTATTTTTCGTCCGATTTTCAGAAAGGCGCGGAATGCCCAGTGGAACCAATTATTATCGAGAACAGCATCGGTTATGTAAGCGTTCATCTCAAGTGTATAGCGGCGACTATATTTTTTGTTTATAGCCGGAGATAGCAATGCGGCGAAAACATCTTTTTTCTCTTCCCAGATAATTGCTCCGCCTATGGTTGAACTCAGTCCTTCCATGTTGTATATTACAGTATATATATCCCGATACAGAACAGATTCCTGATTCAGCCCTATCGCTTCGAAAAAGAGTTTCCAATCGGCAGTAATCCGCTTGGTCTCATCATACAGTCCATATTTCGCAAAATTATCGGTACGAATGATGAATGCCTGATGGCACACATTTCCGCTATAAAGATCGTAGAGACAATGATTCCAAAGCATGTCTTTGTACGAATCGAACTTTTCTAAAATTCCGCCCTTCTCTAAATAGAAATTACCACAAATAAAACTTTCGTGAGAGTCGCCTTCAAACAAATCGGCATACACAGTCTCTGACGCGAGCAAATCCCCCGAATTGAGAAAATGGATATATTCTCCCTTTGCCTTCACAATACCCTTATTCATGGCATTATAGATTCCCTTGTCAGGCTCGCTTATCCAGTAACTTATCTTGTCGCCATATTCTTTTATTACCTCAACATCTCCCTTTGTCGATCCGCCATCGATAACAATAAATTCGTAATCAACGAATGTCTGAGAAATAACACTTTCGATCGTTTTTCTCAATCCATCCTTATTATTAAGGTTAATTGTAATTATAGTAAGTTTCATCAATTCTCCGATTTTTCTTTATTTACAAACCCCAATGTACGTCCGATTTTACAAAACAGGCGAAAACCACGATGTATCCATTTACGAGAAAGAATAATGTCAATGATATAGCCATTACTTTCGTAATAATACAACTCATTCAACCGCTTCAATGTCTGAGGTGAGACAAGCTCGTCCATTACCTTCATCTTTTCTCCCAGAACCTGATAATGGCTCGCGTTCTGACTTACTCCATTGGGCTTTACCGTACAAATACAAATATCCTTATATACCACCTTCTCGTGATGAACACCGATAGCATTGAGAAAATGCTTCCAATCCGATATTATTTTCAGCGAATCATCATACAATCCGTATTTATCAAAGTTATCCTTCCTGATAAGAAATGCCTGATGACACAAAAAACCTGCATAAATGTCGTACAATGCTAAATCCCACGATCGCTTGTCATACAGTTTTATGAGTTTCAGCTCTCCGTCTTTCACTACCGAGAAGTCGAGGCTTATGAAACTTGCCTGCGGATTGTCCTGGAATATCTCGGAGAGTACACTGTCAGACGTAAGTATATCTCCCGAGTTCAAAAAAAAGCAATAGTCGCCTTTCGCTACTTTTATAGCCTTGTTCATGGCATCATATATACCCTTATCCGGCTCACACACCCAATAGTTTATCTTATCGGCATATTGCCTCACGACATCGACACTCCCGTCATTCGAGTCGCCATCGATGACAATGAACTCAAAATCCTTGAAGTCTTGATTGATGACACTTTTTATACTGTCTGTCAATCCTTCTTTGTCATTCAGATTGATAGTGATAATAGATACTTTCATCTTGCTATTTACGGGCGTTTTTAATCATAAACGGATTGATATAATAGAGCGATCGGTAGACACATAGTCTCGCATATTCTTTTCTTAATCCAAATTCTTTGGCAAATCCTATTTGATTTTTGTATATCTGTTTTATTTTTTTCAGTATATCCGATCTATACTTACCCGACGTATACCCGTCAAATTCGTACAGGAGATATATTACCCACGCTGCCTGACTAAAGGCTCTCAGCGAAATAGATAGCCCTCCGGCATGCTTTCGGTAGACGGACATCGCTTCGGGTAATATCTTAGCTTTCCCTTTCAGCGTAATCAGCAATTGCATCGCGTAGTCTCCGTTCTTTATCTTGTCGAACCAATCGGGAAATACAAGATCTGCTTTTCTGAAAAAAAGAGATGCCGTCATCATCGCCCAATTCTGAGAGATCACATCTTCGATCATCAATTCGGTTTTTTCCGGCACTGCACTATTGTACATATGCCCATATTCGAGGACATCAGAAACATGTGAACACAACGAAAATCCGGGATTATTTTCCATGAAGTCAACCTGTTTTTGCAACTTCATAGGGTCAATCCAAAAGTCATCACCTTCACAGAGTGCGATATATTTTCCTCGACACTTGTTGTAGGTATCCATAAAGTTGTTCTGAGGCCCAATATTCTGAGGTTGAAGATTGAGGCGGATTATATCCGGATACTTTTCTCTGTATCGGATACATATATCCCGTGTCTTGTCCGGACCGACATCTTCCCCTATCACAAGTTCAAACCGAAAGCTTGCTTGTTGGCTTACAACACCCTCTATCGCCTTTTCTATAAAGTCTTCGTGCGCATATGTTATCATACATACCGACACAAGAGGAAGATCTTCTTTACTCATATCTTTTTTATAATAAGGTATAATCGTTCAACATAGTGTTTATCTCTTCCGGCGAATTGAACATCAATACATCAAGAATAGACAGCCCGGGTTCAAACTCATTACGATTTTGATTATACGGGCTCAAGTTTACCTGTTGGAAATTTATTTTTATATTATTGTTTTCATATTTACTTCTGTCGAAGAACGACATCCCCCCTGTCGGATTCCAATACTCGGTTGTTCCGTCAATGGCTTTGCAGATATTCAACGCCCACTCATCGGGAGCATTTGCCGGCTCTATGTCGAGATTCATTTTGGAAAACACCTCAATCGTTGTGTTTATCCCTAAATGCTGACACACTTTTTCCAAAGAAGCATGGTTGAGGGAAACTATATCTTCATACTCGTTATCGAATATCTCGTTCAACAACTTCACTGTACCGAAATAGAATGGGGCCTTCTTCTTGTAATGCTGTATCTGCGCGAGTATCTTCGCTTTCCAGTCTGTCGCATTATTTATATTCACATCCTTAATCAGGTCTTTCTGTCCATGTTTGCTCAGGGGCACTTGAATATATTGCCACCCTTCATTCTGTTTCAACACCCGATTTCGTTCTATCCAGCCATGTCTCATATACTGCACTGTATCGAAGAGAATATATTTGTCGACATGCTTTATAAGACTGAAATATCCTATATATGGCAAAAAGTAGGGCTGCATTATTCCTAACTTCATACTCATCAATGTTTTTTGCTTATTATCTCACAAATTCGGGTTATATCATCCGCCGCCAAATCGGGATAGATAGGCAAACAGATAATTTCTTTTGCAACCTGTGTCGCCACCGGAATATTATCCGCCTTTGATGACGGTAGCCCTTTGTAAGTAGGGAAATCGCTGATTAGAGGATAAAAATATCGACGAGCAAAAATATCATATTTCTGTAACTCTAAATAAAGTTCATCGCGGGTCATACCATACTCTGCCGTATTCACTCTGACGGGGAAATAAGAATAATTGTGCTCTACATTATCCATATCTGTCATCATACTGATTCCTTGTACCGATGCAAGAAGCTTACGATATAGTTCAACAATCTCCTTCCTCTTTGCAATATATTTATCAACATGTTTCAGCTGCAAAGATCCATAAGCTGCCTGCAACTCATTCATCTTGGCATTGATTCCCGGTTCTATAACCGTAACCTCATCTCTGAAACCAAAATTCTTCAACAGGTCGATACGTTGTTTCGTTTTTTCATTCTGACAGATAATAGCTCCTCCCTCAATCGTATTGTATGTCTTAGTCGCATGAAAACTGAGTATGGATAAATCTCCCCAATTGAGGATCGACTGTCCATCCTTTTTTACGCCGAAGGCATGCGCCGCATCATAGATTATTCGCAAACCGTATGTGTCGGCTATACGTTGTATTTCTTCCACATTACACGGATTTCCATACACATGCACCGGCATGATAGCCGTTGTCTGCGGAGTGATAGCCGCCTCTATTTTTTGTGGATCGAGATTATAATACTGATCCTCAATATCGACAAATACCGGTTTTATATTATTCCACCACAGCGAATGTGTTGTTGCTACAAAACTAAACGGCGTTGTTATTACCTCTCCCGTGATACGAAGTGCCTGCAAGGCAGTTATAAGAGCCAACGTTCCGTTAGAAAAAACAGACAAATGATTTACTCCAAGATACTGAGCCAGCTCTTCTTCGTATTGTTGATGAAAAGGTCCATTATTAGTAAGCCATTTATTGTCCCATATCTGTTCCAGATAGGGCATAAATTCATCTAAGGGCGGCATAGCCGGCTGTGTAACAAATATCTTTTTACTCATATCAATCTATTAGTTTGCGGTAAATATTGCGGATACAGGACGGCGTCAGTCGCTTGATCCGTCCTCTCAGCGATTTGTCTCCGTAGATACGTATATTGAGCCGCTTCTTGTGAAGGGCAAAATCTTTTGTGTATTTATATTCTAAGAAACGATCGTAATCGTCTATAATATTCAAAACAGTTTGAGCCTGTTGTTGTTCATTCATCTTAGACCATTGTCCTCCATCATGTATGCGATAGGCAGACGTAACCTCTTTCTGAAAAGCAATCGCACCATATTGCCCCATGACCATCCCTAACATCCAGTCGGCAATTTCCATATCGAATAATTCAGGTTTTAGGCTTCGTACTAAATCGCCTCGGAACACGCAACACGAAAGGTTCCCAATCTTGTTACCCAAAGCCAACTCTGCTGTTGATATCGATTGATTATCGCCTTCCGTTTCCCACGGGATAACCTCTTCCCTACCCTGATCGACCCAAAGACGTACATGGCGATTGAAACTCATTGAGTATTCGGAATGGGCTAACAAGAAATTCACATGCCTATCTAAATGATCGTTTGTCGTCCAATAATCGTCCCCTTCCATGATGGCAACAAAATCTCCATCACAGGCAGCGAATGCCCGTTTGTAATTCTGGACATATCCTAAATTCTGGGTTTGAGGTAAAAATTTGAACGTTATTGGGGTTTCGTTTTTCGAGGCAATTTCCTTAATCGTCGCCAATGTGTTATCGGAAGAGGCATCGTCGGCAACAACAACTTCAACCTCATGTTCTGAGTTCTGCATCAGTATACTCCCCAATGTTTGAGGCATATACGATTCTTGATTATATGTTATTAATATAACATTTATCTTCATAATAGTTTATTGTTTGTGCAATCCCGACTATCGGAAAATTTGATTGATGGCTTTTCTAACAAGCTCGATAGGCAAAGATACAATTTTACCTATCCTAAAAGGCAGTGAGCGCTGTATATTTTGCACTGTATGTTTATAGTAGTCCGCCTCTATGCGGTCTCTGATCGGGTTGAACAGTTTCAGATATTTCTCTTCATTATTTCTGAATATCTGCAACAACAGGCGTTCATTCTTTTCATTATCTATCTGGGTAGAACGAGAAATATTTTTAATACGATACAATAAGTAGTATTTGTTGATTCGGACTACTTTGTCTTCTTCATCCAAAAATGAAATCCAGAAGTCCCAATCTTCGAGCCCCTCTTTCATATTTACATTATATCCCTCAGTCTTGAGAAAATCGGCTTTCCTGAAAAATGCGGCATTAGGTATCTGATTTTCGATAAACATTTCTCTGAAACTATATGGTTGAGGAGTTACCTTTCTGTTTTCTTCGCCAGAAAGCTGAGTGTTACAATACACCAGTTTCGTTTCCTTATCGGTTTGAAATATCCTAATTGCATCCTCTAAATACTCAGCGCCAATCATATCATCGCCATCCAACGGTAGGATATACTCTCCTTTAGCCATTCGGATACCATGATTGCGAGTATCAGACACTCCTCCATTTTCTTTTTCAACATAGACAAAGCGAGCGTCTTTCTCCGTCCATCTTTGTGCAACCTCTTGTGAATTATCAGACGAACCATCATTCACAATAATACATTCCCATTCGGTATATGTTTGATTAAACACCGACTGCAAACAATCATCCAAATATTGGGCTTGATTGTAGCAGGGAACTATTATAGACACAAGTGGCTGCATTATGCGTTCAATATATTTTTATATAATTCGATGTATGACGAAATCTGATTCTGTTCGGCAAAATTTGCGACTGCATACTCTCTGATTCGATCTCTATCAAAGGTATATTTATTATCTAAAAAATCAACTATATTTTCAGCCAAAGCATGGCTGTTTGTTTCTTCGACCAATATTCCGGTATCCCCGGTAGATACATGCTCCGCCATTCCCCCATTACAAAAACTCATAACAGGCGTACCATTCATGAAAGACTCAAGCATTGTATTGGGCAGATTATCTTCCCGAGATGAGACGATAGTCATATCAGCGGCTGAGTATATCTTGTTCAGTTCAGCAATATCACTTATGAAGTTGAAATGAGTATGCTTAATTTTCTTATTCTTTATTTCTTTCTTCGCTCCGCCAACTGTTACGACATTTATGCCGCGATCTAAAGTTTCGATGGCATCGTAAAACAAATCCGCCCCTTTTCGTTTCAGATTAATATCCTGCGCAATAGTCATGAGTGTCGGCAGCCCGTTGTTCAAGCCTAACTTTTCTTTTGCTTCGCCCCTATCCACCAACGGATATAAGGATAAGTCTAATCCGTATGGGATCAGATAGTGCGGATAACGACTCAGCACAGTACTGTTCTCCGATTTGCTTTTCATCCACTGAGACGGTGCGGCTATATATATATTATCCTTCTTGTGTACTGATTCTATTTTTTGATATAGT
Source organism: uncultured Dysgonomonas sp. (assembly GCA_937875275.1). Lineage (GTDB taxonomy): Bacteria > Bacteroidota > Bacteroidia > Bacteroidales > Dysgonomonadaceae > Dysgonomonas. The sequence continues at coordinate 15,442 of CALNCC010000107.1, forward strand.
ACTTTTCGATCAAGGTTCCCTAAGTTATGTCGATTTTGCTCCTGATCTTCCTCGAAATGGAATATCCCTTGAAAAGGGTTCATATCGTGTAGAGTCCACACAACAGGTTGTTTAATTTTCGGAAAAAAAGTGGGGAAGTTGATGAAATCTGCTGCCCAATGTAAGTGTATGATATCTGCATTTTTTATCTCGGACAGATCTTCGAGCCGATATGATGTATTAGCAAATGATGCTACCTCATAGTTTTTAGGATATCGCCCAAGAGCCACTCCATTGAAATGCTCGGGATGGATATTATATTTTTTTCGGAAACGGGTAATTAACGACCGCCCAATAGGTGCGACTATAATATTATGCTCTTTAGCAAATTCTCGATCTTCGATATGAAAACGTTGTATTATACACGACTCAACATCGGATTGCTTCCTCAGTCCTTCGTGAAGCCTGAACGCCGAAATGCCTGCTCCGCCACCAATAGAAACTGTAATATGTGCAATCTTCATTTCTTGAACCATTTATAAAACGAGTAAATCAACCTGTTGCGCAGAAGGCGTCTCTTTAGTCGATATATTAGCGATGAATCTTTTCCATAAAGATAGAAATTACGTAAATATCGTTTCCCTATTCTACTTTCTTTTACCGCAATCGGGCTAACGCTTACCGAATCTATCGGATCGACGCCATACAGGAAGCTCAATCCTTCTACACAGTTCTCGCCCGAGTCGTCAATTCCTATATTCTTCACTAAAGACCGGCGAGGATACAAGCACAAACCCTCTTCGATGAAGATAGAGGAATACCATTTTATCGCCCATGTTTTTATTTTCCCCTCACGATTCGCTTTTATCTGATCGAAATGTTGCAATGCCCCATCCAATTCGAAAGCCGAGAAATCGGTTCGCTTTGGGAGCTCTGTGTAAAGAAAATCTGTATCAATAATCAATTTCTCCCATGCCCTTTTCCATGTTGCCCATCCCCAACAACTCATAAAACGGAGAAAAAATGTTTCCCTCAGTTGATCGGCACCTGTTGTCTGCGGCACAAAAGCACCGATATGCATGACCTTATCGTTATTCTGGTATAGGTCTAACGCATCGTTCATATAATTCAAAAAACCGGAAGAAGAAACGATATCATCTTCCAAGACGATAACCTTTCCGTATTCATTAACTATCGAAGTAACTCCTTCTACAATTGAATCAGCCAAGCCTTTGTTCACATCATTTTCGATAATATGAACCTCTTTGCACCATTGCTTTTTCCTTAGTATATCTCGTGTGTTCTTTATATTATTCAACCCGATAGCGTCCACATCCTCTTTTGCTCCATCGGCATATATGTACAACACAGACTGCGAGGCCAGTTCGTTTCTCGACAAGGCTTCTAAGGTCTGTTCGGTATGCCACGGGCGATTGTACACAAAAAGGACAATCGGAGCAAGTTGTGTGCTAATATTCATTGTTTGTCTTAATACAATTCTCTTATATCTTCAAACTATCTTTTACCACCTTATTGATTTTCTCCATGTGAATCTGCATATTATAATTCTCACGGATGTGTCGTCGCGCGTTTTCGCCCATCTCTTTCACTCTGTCCTGGTTTTCGAGAAGACACATCATATTCTGTGCCATTCCATCCACATCGTGTTCGTCGACAAGCAGACCGGTTTTACCTTCCACTACAACATCTTTTATGCCGGCATGCCGAGTTGATACTACCGGCAAAGCGGCAGCCCCAGCCTCTAATATCGCAACAGGTGTGCCCTCACTATCCCCACTGGCAGCCTCAATAGAGTGTTGCACAAGACCTTTCACTTTGAGGAAATAAGGAAGAATTTCACTTTGTTGCTTAGCACCTTCGAATATAATATTTCGGCTTAACCCTAAATAATTGACTAAATTCTCACAAGCATTAAGTAGAATGCCATCCCCAATCATATACAGTTTCGCATCAGGATGCTTTTCCACCACCTTCTGAAAAGCCAATATAGAATAATAGGGTGCTTTTTTGTCTACAAATCGTCCTACGGAGAGGAATGAATTTTCAGAGTAAGTCGGCTCTAATGAGAAGAAGCGATCACTCGGTGCACATGGGGTATATACTAATTTGTGTGAAGGACAACCAAGCTCTTCCAACTTATGACACATAGATTTTGAAACAACGACAATTTTAGAAGCATATTCAAAGAGCCATTTATAATCATCTTCATATGCTTTTAGTATCTCTTTCACAGTCGCGTCGTACCCATGGAAATTAACTATAAACGGGATATTCAATTCCTTGCAGATATTTAATATACCGACACCCGTAATTGCGTATTCTGCATATACAACATCTATTTTATTTCTCTTGAAAGATTCAGCTAAAGCTCTTCCTGTAAGATAATTGACAGGAGATGTTTTCCCGAACAACTCCTTTATATTAAATTTCAATTTAGTCAGGAACGAGGGCTTTAACACTCCTATACCATCCAAAGAAGTAGGAAGTGCTCCTCCATAATAATACTTGACATCTCCCTCAAATCCATTTCGATGAGCTTGTACGAATGTTTCAGAATATGCGTTCTGATTGGGAGATATATGTGCTATATTCATTTTCTTCTAACTGATTCTAAATTTACTTATTGTATTGCCTATCATTAGTTGCAATTTACTCGCCATGTCGTTTTTTACTCGCTCTATATCTACGGGCTTAGGATTCCAGTTTATCAACAACCGAACAAATAATACTCTTATTAAGAATGTTAGTTTATTGCTATATTTTCCAAAAGTATGATATCCCTTTGTCGGAGCAAAGTAAATGTGTATTAAACCCTTTATCGCTTCATACCGAGATGGAGTCTGAGTTCTTGGAATCAACACGACAGGAATCCCCATTGCAATACATGGTGCTGCTATATGTAGCCGAGATGTAACAACCAACTCTGCTTTATTTTTGAGCAGTTCTATCCTGTCAATCGCCATTTGTCTCTTCTCCTCATTCGAGAAGTGAGCCGGCACCGTATCCACAACTTGTGTCAAAAACACGGTTCTTTCATAAAGGCTCTGAAATTTCTTTCCAAAATATTTATTAGGCGCTAACCATTCGGGTTCGTCGATGAAATAAACCGTATCTCCCTTTATAGAAGAATCTCTTCGAGGGAATGTTAGCGTCAAGCATCTACTGAAGAACGCATTAACCCCATTTTCTTTAAGAAATTTCATTGTCGAGGTGTCCCGGCAACCGATAGGTTCATGCTTTTTAAAATAGGCGATAATATCTTTTGATGAATATTGAGATTTAGTCCTCTCCGTATCCTCTATATGAAAGCCAAAGAACAAAGGAATAATATCCTCTGAGGGCGGAAATGAACAGGAATAGTCATCGACAAAAAAATAACCCTGCATCAACAATATTGCTTTGTCTCC
>CALNCC010000108.1 GCA_937875275.1 uncultured Dysgonomonas sp.
ATGCGAACAGCCGTCCTAACAACCAATAGCCCGTCAAACGGATTTGGGGGTCAGCACCTTTTACCCATCGCAAAGCCGCTTCTTCGGCAAACGACAGATTGGAAAACAAGTTGAGACAAACCTGCTCTCTTATCTCCTGATTGGGAATCTCATGAACCCATTTCTCCGCCATATCAACAGAAAACGCCTCAACCGGATAGAGCATTGTTGCCATAATCTTCAATTCGCGTGTACCCTCGCCCCACAAAGTTTCGGCAAGCTGATCGTTTGGAGAATACGACGATGCGATATTTTTGATTTGACCTAATACCAATCCAAAGTTGAGTTTATAGCTAAGACCTCGCTCCCTCATACTGGTGGAAGTAACACCATTCATCGCCAAACGACATTGGCGCCTCATTTTTTGTATTGTGATAGTTGTTACATCAAGCTTCATAATCGACAGCTACACGTTGAACAACAGCCTCTCGAACAAATGGAAGTAGTGCCTGATGAAGAGGATGATTCTGATATGCATCCAATGCCTCAATAGAAGTTAGCTCGGAATACAGCACAACATCGAAATTACCGCCACCAAGTATATCTACACCAACTTCTATCTTTTGCAATCCATCAATCTTTCCGCTCAATGCTTCCAACTGCTCTTTGATTTGCTGTGCATTCACAGCCTTAGTATTTCCGTGAGCCTCTTCTTTGAGCTTCCACATTACAATATGTTTTATCATCGCTTTTCTATTTTTCAAATTATATTGATACAAAGGTAATATTTTTACGTTTTTCACACAGGGTCTACATCATAATAGACCAAAATGCTTTTGTAGTCCTTGTGCCCAAATACCTCTTTCTGATTGTGGGCTATCACACTCCTGACCTTCGATATACTGTATCCGACATCGACCTTGAAAAGGATATTTCTTATATATAGCGACTGAATACGAGACACCGAAGGTTTTGCCGGACCTAAAACCTTTTTCCCGAACACGGCTTTCAACTTCTGAGCAAATGCCTGAGCTGCCCGATCGAGCGTTTCGGCATCACGCCCTTTTAGTATTATATTTATCAAACGCGAGTATGGAGGATATCCGAATATTCGCCGTTCGTGCATCTGCATTTCGTAAAACTGCCGATAGTCATTCGCAACCACAGTGCCGATAATAGGATGATCGGGGTGCGATGTTTGCAGATATACGACTCCTTGTTTGTTCTTCCTGCCGGCACGACCACTAACCTGAGTTATGATCTGGAATGCCTTTTCGTGTGCTCTGAAATCGGGGTAATTGAGCTGGTTGTCAGCATTGAGAATACCCACAACACTCACATTGTCAAAATCCAGACCTTTCGACACCATCTGCGTACCTATCAGCACATTCGCACGATTTTCTTCGATGTCGTTGATAATTCTTTCATACGCCTTTTTACTTCTTGTCGTATCCATATCCATCCGCACAACTACAGCCTGCTCTATGGCTTCGCGCACCTCCTCCTCTACCCTTTCGGTTCCGTAACCAAGATTTTTCAGATCGGTATCACCACATTCGGGGCAAACGGTAGGTAAAGAATATGCTGCACCACAATAATGACACAAGAGCATATTCTGCCCTTTGTGATACGTAAGACTTATGTCGCAATGCTCGCAATGGGGAGTCCACGAACAGGTTTTGCACGAAATCGTAGACGAGAAACCTCTTCTGTTTTGGAAAAGAATCGTTTGCTCATTCTTAGACAAAGCATCTTTCATTCCCTCCACCAAAGGCGGAGAAAGAATAGACTTCATCAGTTTTTTGCGTCGCAATTCTTTTGTGTTTACCAACCGTATACGAGGAAGTTCGATGCCGGCATACCTCTGCGTAAGAGATACTAATCCATATTTGCCGGACAAAGCATTGTTATATGTTTCTATCGCCGGTGTAGCTGTACCCAACAGCACTTTGGCATCGAACATCTGAGACAAGACTACAGCCACATCACGCCCATTGTAGCGAGGGGCAGTATCTTGCTGTTTGTAAGAGCCTTCGTGCTCTTCGTCAACAATAATCAACCCCAAATCCCGAAAAGGCAAAAAGACGGCAGAACGAGCACCTAAGACGACTTTACATTCATCGTCATTAAGTACCCTGTGCCATGTCTCGGCTCGTTCGTCGTTGCTGAATCGGGAATGATATACCGCAAGTTGGTTGCCAAATATAACTCTCAATCGATTTGTTATCTGAGTAGTAAGAGCTATCTCCGGCAACAGATACAACACTCGCTTTCCCTTAGCTATTGTGTCTTTTATCAGTTGTATATATATTTCGGTCTTTCCACTCGACGTTACGCCATGCAGCAGAGCAACTCCTTTTTCTTGAAAAACTTCTTTTATTTCATTACAAGCCTGCTGTTGATATTCGTTCAACACATTTGCTTCCGCAAGGGCATCTGTACCAAAGTCGAGCCTGTTGATCTCGATGTCGTATATCTCAAGTATTTCTTTTTTCACCAACTCCTGCAATATGACAGATGAAGCCCCCGCTTCATCCAGCAAGACTTTCTTGGTAATGTCGCCGCCGCGCTCTGCGATATCGAGATATATCATCAACAGATGTTGTTGCTTAGGTGCACGCTTTAGTCCGTCTATAATGGAGTGTAAATTATCGTCCGAAAATTTTTCTTTGAGCCTTACTCCGGCAATTGTCTTGGCTGAATAGTCCTTACCCACCCCTTCGTTGACCGAAACGACACCTTTGTCCACCAACGATTTGACTATCGGTATTATTCCCGACAAATGAGCCTTTTGTGTCAGTTCGTCAATCCTGATTGCTTTATCTGCCGACAGGAGAGACAGAATAGTCAATTCTGCCGCCTTAAAGTTTTGAGGTACTATATCATCTTCGGATAGAGAGACATATGTTTCACTTTGCAGTTTCAAAGCAGAGGGCAATGCCGCCTGATAGACATCCCCTAATGTACACATGTAATATGCGGCTATCCAGTGCCACAGATCGAGTTGTTGTTTAGTTACTATCGGATTCTCATCCAACAATTCGTCTATATCTTTCGCTACAACATCGAGATTAGATTCGGTATGCAGTTTGTAAACTATCGCCGTATAAAGTTTTTTCTTGCCAAACTGCACAATAACCCTGCTGCCCACATCAATTTGTTTTTCAAACTGAGCCGGAACAGAGTAGGTATATAAATCTTGCAGCGGTATCGGCAATATAACGTCGGCGTATAGCATCACAGTCAAATTAACGGAAGGATAAAGATACACATTAATTATTCTTTTCGTAGAATTGAATAACAAAAGAAGCACCTTTGTCTTTTCCGACAAAGATGCTTCTCGCATATTTTTTTCTGCAAAAATTATTCCTTAACCAGTATTACCATTTCTCCCATCTGATTTATTATAGCATCCATAATTGTCCTCAAAGTACCATACTGTCCGGCAGGATACATATTCTGTTTCAATGAATATTCGACATCAACCTTAACTTTTCCGTTGTCCTCTTTGGCTTCATAGAATATTTTGAATAGGGTACGATCCATATCCATCGCTTTCGGTAGATATTCGACCTTATACCCTTTCGGGATTTCTATTTCCACACTGTATTTTCGTGTTCTCAGATAAGCTAAATCGATAGGAATCGTCCGCTCTTGTTGTTTAAACGGATTATCTTTTATATGCATGTTACAGAATGGATTGACAAAAATCTTGCCTTCGTTCACATCCACATGCGCATCCGTATTGAATGTAAAGGACAGGGGCTGCCCCAATTCATTCAGGTTGGTTATCTGCACACCGTTGTTAACAGTTATATTACGTGCTTCCTTCAGGTATTTAGCGAGCACCTCTTCTTTGTTCAGCGACTCACCTTCTGCTATAATCTTACGGTAAGTGTATGCATCATTTCCCACCAATTCCAATCGGGCATCAATATTCGCACTTCCCCCTTCCGGGTCAATCTTCAACTTATATGCCTCCGTGGTTTCAGCAATCTGCGTCTGCGATGTCATCACCCAATCTTCTTTTTTTTGCTCAACTACCAATCCTTCAACATTGAGACAACGCAAAGGCAATTCATCGAAATACAGCAGAGGTTCTGTACCGTCGATAAAATATTGTTGACCATCGATATCAACCATCGCAACCACATAGTTCAAGAAACTCTCGAATGGATATTGTTTCTGCACGGTTCCGTGCTCGCGTGTGCTGAGCACAACGGGTTTAGCATCAAGTCCGGCTTCCTGAAGCAAACCAATGAGGTAGAGATTGATATCGGCAGATGTGCCTTTCTTTTTTTGCAACAGATAGGAAGCATCCGCTGTACTATACTTAGCTGTATGAGAATCCCATTCAAACTTATTTTTTACATGTGCTGTTATGATTTTAGCTTTTTCTATATCCGCCTTTCCATCCAAACCAAGCTGGAGGAGGTCTTCCTGTCCTTTCTTCCGACTATTTTTTATATAGCTTCCGAAATATTTTCCTTTCAGCAACTCTTTGTTCAACTCGGGCCAGGTAGTCATTATCGACCTCACCTTAGCCATCCGTACCGAATAAACATTTGCCAACTGAAAATTCACACTTATTATATGGTCTCTTTGCGAAGTCGTAAAATCCTGATCGACATATGCCGGCACATGTTTCATCCCCATATGCCAGATGGTTTCCTTATAACTTGCTCCGGCAAGATTTCGGATCTGAGTCTCCACCTCCGAATTGAGCACATCCAATTTGTTTGTACCCATAAGCAGGTAAACATATTCGTAGAATGGAACTGATCGGTACACGAGAGAACTTTCCATTGCCGGTATTTTGGTTTGGAAATCCCATCTTCTCATTCTGAAAAAATAGGGGGTTTCTATCACATATTGATATTCTATTACAGAACCATCTTTTATCTCCGGCAAAGTAAATTTTACAAGATTTACATCGGGGTCGACTTCATCTCTGAATATATTTTTCTTATCAAGCTCGGTATGAACTATCGAGCCATTCTCAAGTCGGTATGTATACCCTTTTATATCGGATATAATTTCCCAGCCCTCACTTCCGTTATAGATGGGAATTTCGACTGTCGCATAATCATAAGCCGACTGATTGAATATTTTTATACGAGTAGTGCGTTGCATGTAAAGGCGTATGCCGCTTCCTCGATATTCGAAATAAAAATCTCCCTTATCCGACAAAATTACCGCTCCGGCTTCGGGGTCTTTATCATAATGCGTCATCTCCATTTCAGACATTGAGGTCTCGTTCAGACGACCGGCTCCGTATCTTTGTCCATAGGTATATGCTGACAAGAATAGGAGCATAAGAGTTAGGGCTAAATATTTTTTCATAATGTTTCGATATAATAGTTCTTATTCTCAAGACTTCGGACAATGGACATAAACCGATAAAACGAAGCATACTCCGCAACCGGATATCGTCCTTTGTTTATTATCAGAACTTTGTTTACAAGCAATTTATTACCATCTATCGCAAATTTCACTTCATAACTGCCATAAGCAGATTCGACAAAAATATCATCCGGAACTTTAGACAGCGTCATTCCGTCAAAAATATATTCAAATCTGTCGTGCCACGACAACGGATAGTCTATCTGAACATCCGAAGTTCTCGTTTCGGGTGCTTCATAAATATCTACCTTTGCCGGAAAACCATTCAGCACAATGTTTTGTCCGTACTTTTTGTAAATATTATTCAACTTACAATTTACATCAAGGGTGATAAGAGGCACATTCTCATCAGGTTTCTTACAATCAGAATCAAGTAAGTCATATGTTCCTACAAAAAGGTTTTCTTTCAAATAACGTTCAATCTCGCTTTTATTCATTGCCGCCAAGAGACCGTCCATTCGCTCAAACTGATGCCCACGCAGCGTGGAAGACATTTTTATGCGGGCATGTTTGTCTTCGTCTACATTGATGGTAAAAGACCGAACTAAGGCTTTTTCATTCTCTGCCATCTGCGGTATATCTACAAGCACGCTTCCTTGCTCCTTAATCAGCAAAGCCTTCCGTCCTTGAATTTCGGAATGTATATATCCGAATGGCAGATTCTTACTTGTACACTCCTGATATATCGTATCATTAGCAAAAGGGATAGTCAATATAACGTGATTGAACTGCTGTGCCGCAAAATCGGGATCAATATCCCTGACCCGACTATCCATATCCACAACAGTATAATAAGACTCCACGCCGGCATATTTCAGCATAGCTTGCAGATAGTTGACCAATGCTTTACAATCACCATAACGGTATTTGCAGACATACTCGGCAGGATATGTTTGTAGTCCGCCGACATTGAGGCTCACATTTATATACCGTGTATTTTCTTGCATGTATCGGTACAAAGCACGTACTTTATCTTTTGATTCAGATATTCCTTCCAACTGTTTATCTATTCTCGCCTGTTCCTCTTTCGGCACGATATCTCTCCCCTCATTGAGGCGGTAGAGCCAGTTGCCAAAAGTTTCCCAACTCTCGCTACTCCCTTCCACACCATATCTGAAGTTTAGAGGAAGAATCTGCAACTGCGGCGCAAGGCTCGTATTGTACGACATATTCAGCTCTTCCTTCTGTGGAGAGTATGAAAATTGCCAAATATACCGACGTTTATTTTTCACCTCCTCAATTTCAGGGGCCTGTATATTTTTGTATTTATATCTGATTTCCTCTTCGGACGGCAATGTAACCACAACTTTGCGCTTGTGCACCATCTGCTCGCTTCCGGTCATATCCATATCCGTTATCTGACAAAATTTCGGGTATTCTATCCTGTATGAATAAACTAAACGATAGGGATAAGAATCGTGTTTCAGGTCAAACCATTTCACGAAGTCATCTTCATACAGCGATGCTTCCGACACGTAACTTTGTGCTGTTATATCATATTGAGACAGCCGTCTTACTATTTTTCCGTTACGGTCTTCTATATATCCAAAATCGACAGAGAGCTTATCCCCTTTTGCGTAAGGTATAACAATTCTTGTATCTGCTCCTTTATCGTTTACCTGTATCGTTACAGAGTCTATTTGGGTCAATTTGTTTTTCGCGATTTCGAAATATCTCACAGCATCCACAATCTCACTCTTATACGATTGAGAAAATAATATGTAGGGCTGTAAACAGACAAAAATAAGTAGTAACGTTCTTATCATAGCCATCCGAACGATTTAAGATTCAATAACACAAACTTACACAAAAAGTCTGATTTATATGCACGTCAAAATAAAAATAAAACTTCTCGTTTTTTAGCACCTAAAAATAGAGAACTCTTCCTATCTATAAATTTCTCACATAAAATAGGCAAAAACAAGGTTAACTTTTGATTTAATGATAATTATCAACTATCTTTCCGCCCCTTAAATTGAGTTTTCCTATCCTCATTTGTTGAGCAGACGGGATAGATAATGCGATTAGTAGAATATTCCAATAAAGAAACGACAACCAAATCTATTTTTAATAACATCAAAAAAAACCATGAAAAAATTAACCTTTTTGGCAGTCTTAGCTTTGTTTATAATACAAACAGGCTGCGAAACCCGACCCCAAAGCACAATCGACATTGATGCGCTTGGACTTACATTGCCGACCCCTTGGTCTGCCGAAGCGTTGACAGCAGAGATTCCGCTGTCAGAATACCCTCGTCCGCAAATGGAGCGAACCAATTGGCTTTGCCTCAATGGAACATGGGATTATATGGGTGGCAGCGAGCTTGCTGATCCATCTCAGGCTGAAACTCCAATCGCCTTTGGCGACAAGATCGAAAAAATCCGAGTGCCTTTTGTTCCCGAATCAGAATTGTCAGGTATAAAACGCGATGCTGAAATAAATATGTGGTATCGCCGCATGATCAACATACCTGAGAAATGGAATGGCAAACGTATATTGTTACATTTTGGAGCAGTAGATCGTATTGCTACGGTGTTTCTGAATGGTAAGAAAGTGGGTAGCCACATTGGGGGATATACCAATTTCAGTTTCGACATAACCGATCATCTTACTTCCGGCGACAACACCCTCGTTGTAGGAGCCTATGATCCGAATGATGGAAAAGCGGCATCGGGCAAGAATGGTCCTTATGGCGACTACACTTTTTCTTCGGGCATTTGGCAAACAGTGTGGATGGAGCCTGTTGACTCGCATCCCATAGCACAACTAAAAATGATTCCTGACCTCAAGAACAGTCGTCTTGAAATAACTGCATCCGGATCGGACGGACTGAAGGTTGTAGCAACGGCTTACGATAGAGGCAAGGAAGTTTCAAAAGCGGAAGGATCGGCAAATCAGAATTTTTATCTACCGGTAAACGATCCTAAATTATGGTCTCCCGACGATCCATTCCTTTACGATCTTAGACTTCAATTGATTAACGGACAAGGAGATGTTGTTGACGAAGTGAAAAGTTATTTTGGTATGCGCTCCACTTCGTTAGGAGAGGTAGATGGACATACAAGAACATTGCTGAATGATAAATTCGTGTTGCAATTAGGTCTTCTCGATCAGGGCTATTGGCCTGATGGCGTGCTGACTGCACCAACCGATGCAGCACTACTATACGACATCGAATTGGCTAAGAAAACGGGGTTCAATGTTATTCGTAAACATATCAAAACGGAACCACAACGCTGGTATTACCATTGCGATCGCTTAGGTATTATTGTATGGCAAGATATGCCGAATATATGGGAACCGGACGGAGTAGATTCTGTTGCAGTTCGCGCACAATTCCGCGCTGAATGGAAAGAAATCATCGACCAACATATAAGTTCACCTTCTGTATTGGTGTGGGTGCCATTCAATGAGAACTGGGGGGCATTTGAGGTAAAAGACATAACGGATTGGACGAAACAATATGATCCTTCGCGCCTCGTGAATGGTAATTCGGGCTATAATTATGCGCCGGGATACCGACCTGCGTATGGCGATCCACACAATGGCGATTTTGTAGACCTTCACAATTATGGAGATATAAACGAGCGACACACTCCGCAACCGGAGAAGAATCGCGCATCATCGATAGGCGAATTTGGAGGAAAAGGTCTATTTGTGAGAGGTCATATGTGGCCGGTACGAAACAACTCATACCAGATTCTGGCAAACGAAGAGCTATTGACAGACACCTATACTATGCTGATTACTGAGGTTGAGCAGATGGTTAAATATTGGGGATTGAGTAGTGCTATTTACACTCAAACAACCGATGTTGAGCATGAGATCAATGGACTGGTAACATACGACCGCAGAGTTGAGAAAATGAATTTCGAGAAAGTACGTAATATCAACGAATCGGTAATCAAAGAGAGCATGAAACACAACGAAGATAGTACGAAAGAAGGTTTCCGAAATAGTGCTTTATACGGATTTTGATTTATAAACAATCTCTGATTTCACAAATACAAAAAAAAGAACTCCTAAAAATCAGGAGTTCTTTTTTTGCTTGTTGTCCCACTAGGATTCGAACCCAGACAAACAGAACCAGAATCTGGAGTGCTACCGTTACACCATGGGACAATAACGCTGCAAAAGTAATATTTTTTTAATTTGCAATCAACAAGAAATAGTTTTTCTTTCCTCTTTGTGCAATAATATATTTACCGGCAACCAAACTTGATGCATCAATAACCACATCAAACGCTGCTAATTTTTCTTTATTGACAGTAACGCCACCCGCCTGCACAGTCTTTCTCATTTCTCCCTTTGAAGGGAAAACGGCAGCTTTTTCGGTCAGCAAGTCCACAGCTTTTATTCCAGCAGACAGTTCGTCTTTCGATATTTCAAATACAGGCACGCCTTCGAATATCTGAAGGAATGTCTCTTCATCTAATTTTTTAAGGGCATCGGCTGTCGCATTTCCAAACAAAATATTTGAAGCCTCAACCGCTGCATTATAATCGTCTTCGGAGTGTACCATCACAGTAACTTCTTTTGCCAATCTTTTTTGCAATGGACGAAGATGTGGCGCAGCTGTTTGTTCGCCAACCAATTGGTCGATCTCATCCTTGCTCAATGCAGTAAATATTTTGATGTATTTCTCGGCATCGGCATCACTCACATTCAACCAAAACTGATAGAATTTGTATGGAGATGTATATCTGCGGTCTAACCACACATTGCCCGATTCAGTTTTTCCGAATTTGCCACCATCCGCTTTTGTTATCAACGGACACACAAGAGCAAAAGCTTCTCCTCCGGTCTTGCGGCGGATAAGCTCGGTTCCGGTAGTGATGTTCCCCCATTGATCCGATCCACCCATTTGCAGACGACATCCTTTTTCCCCATACAGATGCAGATAATCATATGCCTGTAACAGCTGATACGAAAACTCAGTAAATGACATACCTACGGACGATTCGCCATTGAGACGCTTTTTCACCGAATCCTTAGCCATCATATAGTTTACGGTAATATGCTTACCTATATCGCGGATAAAACTCAAGAAAGAAAAATCTTTCATCCAGTCGTAATTGTTAACCAACAACGCGGCATTGGGGCGATCTGAATCGAAATCGAGAAATTTCGATAATTGAGCCTTGATTGCAGACTGATTGTGGCGCAAGGTGTCTTCGTCGAGCAGATTGCGTTCCTGCGACTTCATCGAAGGGTCGCCAATCATGCCTGTCGCTCCACCGATAAGAGCTATCGGACGATGCCCGGCACGTTGAAAATGCTTCAACATCATCACACTCACCAAGTGTCCTATATGTAAAGAGTCGGCAGTAGGGTCTATCCCCACATATCCCGACGTCAGTTCTTTTTGTAATTGTTCTTCTGTTCCCGGCATGATCTCTTGTATCATACCTCTCCATTTCAGTTCTTCAACGAAATTCATTGTTTTTCTTGCATTTAGCTTGTTCTACAATCTCTTTTTTTATGAAAAAGCAAAAGTACGACTTCTTTTTCATAATACTAAGAAACATCTCTCAAAAAAGTAGCTTTCGACATCTCTCCTACTGAAGCATCGCGCGTCAGTTTATTACTTTTTGTCTTCTGATTTCTTATGTTCAGACTTCTTACTCTCGGTTTTCTTGTCTGTTTTTTCATCCACCACTTGCTTCTCCACCGTCTCGAAACCTAATCCCTTAATCGCTTTTTTCAGTTTATCTTCCGATGTTTTTTTCGGGTCATATTCCAGCTTTACCGTTTTCTTTTTCAGGTCGACTTCTAAGTCCTTCACACCTTCTTCCCAAGCTATGTTTTTCTCTATTTTCTGTTTGCAGTTGTTGCATGTCATACTCACGTCGAAGGTCGTTTCTTCAGTTCCTTTTTTCTTCTTTTTATTTTTATCCTGTGCATCCAGATTGAAGCTAAACGCGAAACACAATGCTAATACAATACTAAATACTTTCATAATTTCTATTTTACGAATTAATATAATTTACCTATTCTCCATCTTATTCCTCCATATATCTTTCGACCCATCAGTGGTCCCCATATCATTGACGAATCGAAGTCTCGACCAAAAGGGTCGTTGTAATTCAAGATCGGATTCTTTTGCTTGTAATCGAGCAGGTTTTCAACACCCAAATATATATCAAAACGTTTTGAGTTTTTTGTAATCTGAGTGAAAAATACAGGAAAAGCTTCCGATTCCCTTTTTTCCGACTGGTATCCATTCATTCCGGGAATACGCGCCGGTCCATTAAATTGGGCTGTGGCGTCGAACACCCACTTCCTCAATCGTGTGGCATAAGCGAGATTAACCAATCCCCTATAACGTGAAGTGAGGGGCTTCTCCATTTTATATGTACTTGTTCCATCGGAATAAGTAACCTGCGTATTGTTTACACGAAATGCAGCAAAAAGGTCGAACCCACGCATCAAAGTCATCGACAGATCTGTTTGGAATACATTGGCATACGAGTTGCCCGATAGATTGTAGAAATACACATTATTCTTACTGCGGTCTATGTCTGCAATAGCCTGATCCTGAAAATCGGTTCTGAAATAATCCATACTAATAGTCGCCATCTCGCTGTTCCATATAGGAAGATAGAATGTAAGATTCGCGCCATAGTTCCACGCTTTTTCCATATTCAGATCATTAATATTGCTAACATCCATCATTCGCGACGATGCCAGCAAACCAATATTCTCGGCTATCACATTTGCCGATCGGCAACCCCTTCCTGCCGAAAGACGAAAAACAAGATTATCCAATATACTGTATCGCACATTGCTGCGGGGCGTAAACAGCCATCCATATCGGCTGTTGTGATCGACTCTCATTCCTGCGATGAACGTGAACTTGCCGCCAAGATCGTAAGTATACTCACCAAAAGCTCCCGGCACAACCTCTTCTCTGTCTATTTTCGTCAAAGGTGTTTGATTGAAGGGAAGCCTATCTTCATATTTTGTTTTATAATTGTCGTAAGTCAGACTCAATCCGGTAGTATATCTGTGGCTCGTATTCCCAATGTAAGAAGAGAACAGCAAATTACCATAATACGAATGTTGGGTACCGTCATACAGTTTATCGCCAAATGCCGAGTTTTGCTCGTGATAGGTAAAGCTGTTGATCAAGCCCAAACTTTGCCCTTGCTTATCGCCTATCGTGATACCGGTTTTGTTGTAGACATTAAAGTTTCGGTTCTTTATATTGGTTTCGTACAGTCGATCTCCGCTGTTGATTTTAGACTCAATTTGTCCGGCTTCTCGTTTTTCATGTATAAGTTTCACTCCGAATCGAGACTGTATTCCACTTTCGTTGTCAAGATAAAACAGCCTGCCATAAAGGTTGGCAAGCTCCATTTTGGGCACATCCATAAATGTGTCATCGTTGCTGTCATGCTCCTCCTTTTCCATCGAGCCATGAGCAAACAAAGCCGTCGACCACTTTTTGTTTATCTGTGTCGTGGTCGTAACGTTAGCCTCCATCCGTTTGGCATCATCGACATATAAATTGATGAAAAGCGGTTCGGACAAATTCGGTTTCTTATGTTCCACATTGATCTGCCCTGATACCGATTCGTAACCATTGACAACGGACGACGCGCCCTTCGACAGTTGCACCGACTCTAACCACGGTCCCGGAATATAACTCCAGCCATAGGTTGACGACAATCCACGCAGCATGGGTACATTTTCATCTGTTATCTGGCTATATATACTCGACAGCCCCAACAGTTGCACTTGCTTAGCTCCCGAAACAGCATCGGTGTAGCCTACTGTTATGGAAGCCGAGTTTTCGAAACTTTCCGACAGGTTACAACAAGCCATCTTTTGCAACCCCGTTGTGGTAATGAGTTCGGTCTTCTGTGGTGTTATGGAAGAGAAGACAGCACCTTTCTTAGCCCCCACAACGACAGTTTCTTCAAGTTCGAGTCCTTCTTTTAATACAATCTCAATCTGTTCCAAATTGTTGATTGCCGATATCTTGACACTGTCGGTAACATAACCCATATAAGATGCAACGATATATTCGCCGGGCAAAAACTTTTCTGTTATTTTGAATAACCCTTCAGTGTTTGTTACAACTCCTTCTTTAGACTCAGACAAATAGACATGCACCCCAATAAGAGCCTCTTTATTCCCTTCTCCGTCAAGCCCGTAAACAGAGCCTTGCAAAACTTGCGACGAAACAGAAATTGAGAAGAAGAACAACAGACACATAAGCGTGAATTTAGTTGCCTGATTGTTAAGACATTTTAGTATAGAATAGTAATTTTCACTCATTCTGATTACAGCTATATTTCTATGATTTATGTTTACTCCTTTATTAATGATGATACACCCATCCCCAACAACCCGATCAGGTGTTGCGGATTGAGAGCTATTTGCAAACCTCGTTTACCTGCGCTTATGTATATGGTAGTAAACGATTGGCAAGAGATGTCAATATAGGTCGGCAGCATTTTCTTCATCCCGATAGGCGAACATGCTCCTCTGATATATCCGGTTGTGGACAAGAGGCTTTTCATCGGAATCATATCGCAATTTTTATTTCCCGACACCTTTGCCGCCAATTTCAGATCAAGCTCCGCAGCTCCGGGAATAATGCACACAAAATGTCCCGTCTTGTCGCCCATAAGAACCAACGTTTTGAAGACTTGTCCGACAGGCTCGTTCAACTGCTCGGCGACATGAATGGCACTCAAATCCGACTCATCTACCTCGTATGATATGAGATTATAATTTATACCCGCTTTGTCTAACAGACGAGCGGCATTTGTCTTTTCTATTTTCGACACGTTTCTTGTTATTTATTCCAAAAATCAAGATACTTTTTTGCCACATCTATATGACTGTGATGTTGCTCCACAAAAACTCTGCTTTTCTCCGACAGCATAGGCAAGCATTCCTTGCTCATTACCAAAAATTCCAATCTGTTGAAAACATCATCTTCGCTGGGTTGGACATTGATGATCGGGAAATTGGAGGTTTCCCCCATCAGATCGTACATTTCCGTCTCTCCACCACTGACAACAACCTTACCCATAGCCATCGCCAACAAAGCATTCATGGCCGGTGTGTAAGAATACAGCTGATCGAGTACTACATGCGCTTCTCGCATCTTTTTCAGATAATCGTCGTAACCGAGAGATTCCACTTTAATTATTTCCGTACTGTCGGGATATTTTTCGTGCAAGCGTTGCAATGCCCGCAGCATGATATCCGTACCTTTTATTTTTGTTCGGTCTTTATTTATTCCGATAAAGAATTTCACTCTTTGCGGTTCTTCCCGCAATATGGATGGTTCTATGCGACTAAGATTGATCGGCAACGGAATGTATTGCAGTTTTTCGGCGTAATGTGGTTTATACGCTTCGTAATATTCGTACAGACATGCAACAATGCCGTCCGTCTCCTTAGCCATCTTCACATTCGCTTTTTCGTGAGCCGAAGCAAGCCACATAGTCTTTATAGCTTCGAGATGATCGGCTTTTTGTTCTTGCCCATCTATAAAAAACTCAGAATAGCGGAATATTTTATTGTCGAGACAAGCCCTCAGCCAAAAAGAATCGTCGCCGAACGCACCTAAAATAATTTTTTTGTTCCTTTTTTTCAATATATTGAACAGAATACTGTTGAGCCGTATGTTGAGAGTCGTAAATCGGGGATTGATAAGCTGAACGACATCATAATCGTAATTGTTTTTTACCCGACGAAAAATAGAACGATATTCGGACAATATGCCCATTACATCGTGTCGTCGGCGCTTGATATCTATATCGCGAGAATAATTTTTAAAATCGTCTCCGTCCGACATGAGCGTAACCGAATGCCCCAACACTTTCAGCCCCTCGGCAAGTGTCAGATGCAATCTACTATATTCTCCTATTAGTAATATTCTCATAACTATCACAAAAATAATTTAAATAGGCGATAAAAAACATCTCTCATACAAGATTTTAAGATTTAATAGCGTTTACAAATATGAATTATGAATCATACTTTCATTTTTTTTAAGTGTTTTCTAAAATTAACAACAAAAACCAGAGGTGTTAAAGCGAACTTTCGGCTATTTAGTTATCTTTGCACCCGACTATGAATGTATAACATACACAGTTTATCTTTTTTATGGCAAAAAAATACAACCTAATCAACGACATCTTCGGATGGATCTGTTTTATTGTGGCTGCTGTCGTATATATAATGACCGTAGAGCCTACCGCCAGTTTTTGGGACTGCGGCGAGTTTATCACTTCAGCTTACAAACTTGAGGTCGGTCATCCACCGGGAGCACCGTTCTTCATGTTGACGGGTAACTTCTTTTCGCTGTTTGCATCCGACCCGATGCAAGTGGCTAAGATGATAAACATTATGTCGGCAGTGCTGAGTGCTCTGACTATTTTGTTTCTCTTTTGGACAATAACCCATCTTGCCAAGAAGCTGATATATACCGATTCGTCGAAAGAGATGACTCTCGGACAGCAAATTGCCATCATCGGCAGCGGGCTGATCGGAGCATTAACATATACGTTTACTGACACATTTTGGTTCTCGGCTGTCGAGGGAGAGGTTTACGCCTACTCGTCTATGCTTACTGCTTTGGTCTTCTGGCTCATCCTCAAGTGGGAAAACAGAGCCGACCAACCGGGTGCCGACAAATGGCTCGTACTCATAGCATATATGATGGGTCTGTCTATCGGAGTCCATTTGCTTAACCTGCTGTGCATCCCGGCGATAGCCTTAGTCTATTATTTCAAGAAATCGCCAAATGCAAACATGAAAGGAACTCTGATTGCTTTAGCAGCATCATTCTTCCTCATCGTTGTTCTTATGTACGGCATCATACCGGGATTCTCGAAAATAGGAGGATGGTTCGAGCTATTGTTTGTCAATAGTTTTGGCATGCCATACAATTCAGGAGTATTCGTGTATCTCATTCTGCTATTTGCATCTATCGTTTGGGCGCTATATGAAACAATGTCTACGAAGGGCAATCTGATAAGATCGAAAGTAGCATTTTTGGTTTCGTTGATATTGAGCGGTGCTATACTTGTAAGTTCAAGTGCTTTGTTATGGCTTGCACTGGTCGCTGTATTAGCGTTTGTTATCTTCAAACTCGATGCTGTTACAGCCAAGTTGATAAACACATCGGCACTATGCCTTCTTGTGATTCTGATCGGATATTCTTCTTTTGCCCTTATACCTATACGGTCGGCAGCTAATACACCAATGGATCAGAACTCACCGGAACATGTATTTGCACTGGAGTCGTACCTCAACCGCGAACAATATGGAGACAGACCCCTGTTCTATGGCAATACATACGCATCGAAACCTATTGATGTTACAGAAGGAAAGCCGAAGTATGACAAGGTGGTAAAAAAATCTCCGGATGAAAAAGACAAATATGTTGTAACAGAGCGATCACGCGAATACAAGTACAACAACAACATGTTGTTTCCGCGTATGCATTCTTCCGACGAAGAGAGGCAGCACATACTCGGATTCCGCCTATGGGGAGGGATAACCGACAAAACTGTGCCTCCTACATTTTTGGAAAACGTACAATACTTGTTCAATTATCAGATCAACTATATGTACTTCCGCTACTTTATGTGGAACTTTTCGGGAAGACAAAATGACATACAAGGTACCGGAAATATCAATAATGGCAACTGGATAACCGGTATCGGATTTATAGACGAACATATCCTCAACCGAGGACCGCAAGATAATCTGCCTCCAAGCATCGCCGAAAACAAAGCGCACAATGTATATTATGCTATACCTTTCATTTTAGGGATTATCGGTCTTGGATATCAGCTCACTCGCAAACGAAAAGGGGAACAACAGTTCCTTGTTACATTTATGCTTTTCTTTATGACCGGGTTAGCAATTGTGCTGTATCTCAATCAACAACCATTCGAGCCGCGCGAGCGCGATTATGCTTATGCCGGATCGTTCTATGCATACTGTATCTGGATCGGGTTGGCGGTTGCCGGATTGTGGCATTTGCTGAGCAAGAAACTACCATCTACCGTATCTGCGGCATTAGTAACTGTCGTTTTGTTGGCTGTTCCTGTGCAAATGGCTTGTCAAAACTGGGATGACCATGACAGATCGGGAAGATATACAACTCGCGAATTGGGTAGAAACTATCTGCGTGGATGCGAAAAGAATGCTATTCTCTTCACTATGGGAGACAACGATACATTCCCACTATGGTATGCTCAGGATGTAGAAGGATTCCGTACCGATGTGCGAGTGTGTAATCTCAGTTACCTGATGACAGATTGGTATGTAGATCAGATGAAAAGACAAGCATACGATTCAGAGCCTCTGCCAATAACATGGGCTTCGGAGAGATATCAAGGTGAAACCGGAATCATGGCTCGCTTGCTTTCGCGCAGATTGATGGAGCACAATGCTCAAGAGACGGTGAAAGAGGAAGGCAAAAACACTGATATTCTCCTCAGATATATGAACTACGATAACTATTTCGATACTACCGAGTTCAAGAAAGAGTTGCCTTTAGACAAGGTAATGGAGCTATTGAAGACAAAAGACACATATGTTCCTCGCGATAATATGGGAATAGTTGATCCCGAAGAAGTCAATGTTCCAAGTACGAGATTTGTAGCTCCGATAGATTCGGCACAGGTAGATTGGGCTAAATTTGGAGTAGATCCGAGCAAAGAATTTGTCATCGACTTTGGCGACAATATGAAACGTGTTATCAGAAATGACATAATGGTTATGGAAATGTTGAATAATATCAACAAAGACAACTGGAAACGACCAATATATTATGCCTTTACAATAGGTAGCAGTCCGATATCGGGAATCAGAAATGGGGTGCTCGAAGGAATCAATTATCGCATTACGCCATCTCAGGTGGCACCGATGACCGTAAATACTGATGCGATGTATAGAAATTTGGTGGAAGAATACACATGGGAAAGCATCAACAATCCGGATGTATATTTGGATGCAAACGTTATCAACATGTGTCAGGCATTCCGCAATATGTTTGCTCAGCTGATAAACAATCTTCTCGTCAAAGGGGATAAAGAACGTGCCTTGAAAGCTTTGGACAGATGTGTCGAAGTTCTACCGGGTAGCACAGTTCCGCATAATGATCTATCTACCCAATTGGTTAGTGCTTACTATGCCGTAGGACAACCCGAAAAGGCAGAGAAGATAATAGACGAAATACTTCATCATAGTAGCGGCGCATTGCAATGGTATGCGAGAATGGATCAGAGAGACATGCAAACTTGTGCACCAACGATATTGTCTAACGTCTCTACCGAGATGGATATTCTTGGCGATCTGCAAAAAAACAACGATGCGAGATATCGTCAGTTGATGGACAAACTGATGATTCAGATCGAAACATTCATGTCTAATGGCGTTCGCTTCTTTAGCCCTCAACAGCCGGAAATGTATCCGCCGATACAGGC
>CALNCC010000109.1 GCA_937875275.1 uncultured Dysgonomonas sp.
CTTATACTACACGCTAATGTCATTATTTCAAAGATCGCTCTCTTTTCGCTTCGCTCTCTCAAGCTCCCTTGAGTGGCAAAGCGGGTGCAAAGATAGGGACTTTTCTTTTCCATCCAAACTTTACGCAATCTTTTTTTATACCTTTTTTACCACAATAACAATACAACTCTATCAATGAACAACTTAATAAGAAAAGTTTTTTTCGTTATTTTGCAGAATAATATTTGCACCATGCATTAATACCACATTCAAGACATTTAGGTTTCCTCGCGATGCAGACATAACGCCCATGCAAAATCAACCAATGATGTGCTTTACTCAATAGTTTCGACGGAATATATTTCAGCAATTCGCGTTCTGTCTCCAATGGATTTTTAGAATTATCGGTCAACCCTATTCTATTTGACACACGAAAGACGTGCGTATCTACAGGCATCGCTGGTTTGCCGAATGCAACAATAAGCATCACGTTCGCCGTCTTCCGCCCTACGCCGGGTATAGATTCCAGCTCCTCCGACGTAGATGGAATTTCACCACCAAAGTCCGCCACGACCTTTTGAGCCATTTTGACGAGGTTCTTCGCCTTATTGTTGGGGTAAGAGATGCTCTTGATGTATTCGTACACATCCTCGACAGAAGACGCCGCCATAACCTCGGGGGTGGGAAACGACTCGAACAAAGGCGGAGTTACCATATTCACGCGCTTGTCGGTACATTGCGCCGACAAAATAACCGCTATCAGCAAATGAAACGGAGTGTCGTAATGCAGCTCAGTCTCCGCCTGAGGCATATTCACCTCGAACCACCGCAAGACTTCTTTATATCGTTCTTTTTTCGTCATACCTACAAATATAAAAAAAGTCCCTCACAGATTTTCTGCAAGGGACTTCCTTTTTTCATATTTTCAATTCTTACCAGAATTTAACTCGATTGTCTATCACATCCATTTTTTGTTGCAGAACGTACATCGTCTGAGATGCTATATAATACATGTTCTCTTGTTGGATAGTTCTCTTTACTGCTACCTCATCATATTCTTTCTGATCTTGGCTCGCTGCTACCACATTCAATACATAAACGCCGTTGTTTCCTTTTAGTGGTCCTTCTACTTTGTTCGGTTGACCATTCTTAGCATACACATTGAATATTGGTTCGTGTCCGAAATCTAAACTTTCGGTACCAAATGTAACGAAACGAACGGTATCAACTGCATTCTTTGTTACCTCAGCATATGCAGCAACATTTGTCAGGTTTTTCGATTTCAGATCGGCAATGATAGCTTCAGCTTTTTTATCTCTTATAAGCTCGTCTTTCAGCAATGGCGTTACTTCCGCCAGTGGCATAAACTCACTTGTTTCTTTTTCTTTCACTATTGCCACAACACGTTGGTTGTTTGCTTCGAACTTCTTCACACTGCCTACTTCTTCGTTAAATGCCCAACGAATAACTTCTCGTGAGTTTTTCAAGTTATTATCAAGAGCCAATTCGGAAGGTGAAACCAAACGATCTTTCACTACTGAATATCCTTCATTCTCGGCGGCCGCATCGAATGCCGCTGCCGTTCCGTTAGCTGCTATAAATTGGTTCAACTCGTTGTCTATGGCATTCTGTGTTTTATCGCTGATGATAACCGGCATAGAAACTACGGCGATTTTCACTTTACTCACAGGTCTTGTTTTGTCTGCAATGCGGAACAATTGAGTATTGCCGCTGAGATCAAGCTTTAGGACATCGCCTTTCGATGCTGCGAAACAATCTTTCGCAATGCCGGCTTCTACAAGATCGACTTCTTTGAACCAACCAAGCTCACCACCGTTTCCTCCGGGATTCATTTCATTTGCTATCGACGTGAAGTCTTTTCCACCCTTGATAACTGTATACAAACTGTCGGTCAGATGTATTGCCGCTTCGCCGGACAAGCCTTGCGGAAGAGCTATTGTCTGCAACAGAATAGAGTCTGCTGCCACGACTTGGTCTACCAACTTATATGTAGCATAATATTGTCCGTTGACTGTCGGTTCGGAAACGTCTCCTACTTTAGATTCGCTCACGAATGTTCTTGCAGCCGGAGCCAAATCGGCAAGTGATATATATGCGTCGATAAATTGATCGGATGAATATTCGTTTACCACCATGGCAGGATCTGCCTGAGATTGTAATTTGTCATATGCTAACTGAATTTCCGCTTTTACGGCTTCATAGTCTGCTTCGCTCGGCAAAACGTCTTTGGCGAAATATGAGATCTTCGCAACTTCACTATTTAAACGATAGTTTTCTTTTCGTCTGTCATACAATGCTTTCAATTCAGCATCGGACACCTGCACTGTAGAATCGGCTATCGACGAATATCGCTGAACGGTAAATTCGATATCTGCAACATTCTTCGAGTCATTGTATATTGCCTTAGCTTCCATATCGGTATTTAGGAACGAATTGGAAATCAAAGCCAAATATTTTTGTTGCAAACGATATACCTTCATTTCGTTTTCTACGATCAACCAGATACTCAACAAACGTTGTTGCTCCAATTTCATTTCAGGACTCATCGCTGATGCGTCTTGGTTGATAACCGACAAGAATTGATTTAATGCTTGCGTATTTATTTCTCTTGTTTCGGCATTCACAAACAGAGGATAGCGATACAATATAGGAGAGAAATTGCTTGGCGTAATCAAGCTGTTCATTTCTTCCTTCGGCACCGATAATCCAAGTTTGTCGGCTTGGTCTGCCATCATTTTCTCGATCACCATTGTTTGGTAAACGGCTTCTCTGACTTGCAATGTGGCTGCTTCGTCTAATGTCTGATTAGACAGCATTTCCTGAAAAGATTTCATTGCTTCAACCCGGCGCTCGTATTCTCCGGTAGTAACTACATCTCCATCTACTGAAAATGCGTTGTCCTGTATTTTATTGAACATTGTACTTCCCGACGAGAAAAGGTCGGATAAGATAAACGCTAATAATGCCAAACCGAGAGCCCCTATCAACAGGCCTGCTGCCTTATTTCGAAGTGTTTGTAAAACGGCCATTTAACTTAGTCTATTTAATTTATATTGTAATTGTTAATTCATTTAAAAAAATCAGCATGCGAAGATAATAAATAGAGATTAAAGTTCAACATTTTTTTCATTATTCTTTCAATTCTATTTATGGAACGACGAATTTTTTCACCGAATCGCTCTGCACAGGAGGACTCGACTCGAAATCATTCTCGCTGAGCAGCACCCGCCCTTTGATGACTTTGCTGGCTCCGAAGTCGTCTAATTGCTGATTGGCATTAAAGCCCTTCAAGGCTGTGAGGCGACCTTGTTCGGGATCGTCGATATCGACTACGACATGAGAGTAGAAACGTCTCGTGTTTTCATCGAAAAACAGTTCCTGACTTGCATATGTTGCTCCTTTTGCTGTCTTGGCAAACACATTGCCCAACATCTTCCACAGCCCTTTGTCAACATATCGCCATACGGTATCGGCCTCGATGGTGGCTTCAATCACGCCCAAGCTATCGTATTTTTCGAGATAACCGCCATCGGGAAACAGCCAGTAGGGTTCGTCTGCCTTGTTATACATTTCCCACGTTTTGGAAATGACCTTGTACTCTATATATCCCGAGTCGGACGAGATAAACATAGCCATGCTATCGGTATAGACTTCGGGCGTAAAATTGGGGTCGTAGACATAGTCGACAGACTCGCTCTTATTGCCACAGGCACACAGGTAAAAGAAGACGAAAGCCAAAGCCGACATCATACCCACCTTTTTTTTTGTTAACCTGTTCTTTTTTGTCATAATTCGGATAAAAGGAATAAAACAGCAAAACCTCAATTGTCTAATCGAGGCTTTTGCGTTTATTTATAATTGACTCATTATATCTTACGTTTCATAAACCAGAAGTCGTTTATATTCATATTGAACGAAACGCCGAAATAGTCTTCATTTATCAATCCGCTTGCTTTTGGTTTCAATTTTTTATATTCGAAGTTGATATTGACATAAGAGGTTCTCTTTCCGTACGATTGCGGGTCGTAGAACGGAATGCCGAATCCGACGGCTGCCCCATATTCGTTATACCCCGACACTTTTCCGCTTGCGTCTTTGATGTTCATATACGAGTTGCTGAAATTCAATCCGCCTCGCCACTTCATACGCCCAAGAAGGTTGCGGTCATACAGATTGCGAATATATTCACCTCCCACGTTTACCTTTATTCGGTTGTTGAATCTGTCCGACACCGACATTTCGTCGCCCATCGTGGTAGAATATTTCATATTCGTCCATTTTTGGAAGGTAACATCCGCACCATAGGTTATGCGTTTATCGCGTTTCACGGTGAAACCGGCTCCAAGGGTATGTGGTATGGCTCCCATCAGCCCGCCTATTTCTGTTGTATCACCTTTGATAAGGGTACCTGTAGAACTTAGGTCGTAATGTCTGTTCTGGTAGTTTGAATGCAAATTCATCTTAGGCGAGTAAACTGCCCCGACGGTCAATACATCTATCGGAGATATGTTTTTCTGATATTGGAATCCAAAATCGAGTTTCAATCCCTTCGATTTGAATTTGCTGTAATCGGATGAAATATTACTGCCTGATATATCTATCGACGGAATACTGCGTTGATTTTCGATCGTACCGAATATATATGCGGCGTTTACACCTACCGACAATCCCTTGAAGGGGGTCAGGTAGCCCAATCCGAGGTATGCAAGGCTCAATCCGCCCGAACCCGAAAAGGATTTTCTAAATTCGACATCTTCTACCGTATCATCTGCGCCATAGTCGTACCCGACTGACGAGAACGGCAGCAAACCGCCACTGATGCCCACCGTACGGGTTACAGGGAAGAGAACGGTAACATAGTCTAATCCTCCGCCATGGTCGGTTCTTGATCCGCTATTGTCCGTCATCTTGCCGAAGTTGTAGTTTATACCCACATCGACAAGCATAGTTAATGTGTCTACGGCTGAGTATGATGCCGGATTGATGGGGTTGGCACTCAGGCTGTTCTTTAGCCCGTAGCCGATTCCGCCCATGCCTTTCGAGGGGCCTGTTGCCTGATCTTTGAGAACACCATATCCATAACGGCTATACGGCGAATTGGTTTGTGCTCCAACTATCTGACAAAAGCATGCCAGTGCAACTATAAGGATAAGATTTTTTTTATTTTTAGTCATTTATATTCCGTTTGGAGTTGAATGATTTTTTTTCTGTTATTGTCTACACCTATCAAACTCCTTTTTTTTTGTTTTATTATTTTCCTGATAAAAAGAAAATATGGATTATGACGGGTTTCAAATCTACGGCTTCACAATTACGTTCGAAGCCTCCAATTCAAATTTGTGCAAAGTAATTAAAAAAAAACCAGTTATCCGAAAAGAACATTCAAAATGTATTCCTTTTTTATTTAAAAAGCCTAATTCGACAAGTTTCTTTCTATATTTGTGTCAACGTAACTTTTAGCAATGCCCAATTTAACCAATAGCATACGAAAAATAGCAAAACCATTTATGCCTTTCAAAGACATTATATGGTTTCTTATTCTATTTGTGTTTTTCGAACTGCTATGGAAAGTATGTGTGCATGTGGGCGAGGGCATAGAGGAACGATACCTCATTGTTTTGGGCAACGACATCACGTCTTCGACCGATGGGCTGTGCCAATGGACTGCCAATGCCGTGTATTGGGTTCTGCACTCTTTGTTGGGCTACCACGATCTTCAGTTAGACGGTATTACATTATATTTCGAAGGTTCTCTGCCTCTCGATATTGTATGGAGTTGCACGGGAATCAAACAGCTCATCATGTTTGCATTCATCATGCTTCTCTACTTTGGGCCGCCAAAGAAGAAACTATGGTTCATTCCGCTGTCTTTATTTATCCTTACGGCAATCAACATACTTCGCTTAGTTATTATACTCATCATCATCAGAGAGCCGTTTCCCGAATGGTTTGTGGTAGCAAACGAATGGTACAACGGGCGCGTATGGGAAAACACACAGGAAATGTATTGGCAGTTCTACGAAGATTGGTTCAACGTATTTCACCGCGATGTATTTGTCTGGCTATACTACGACGGGGTCATATTTGTCCTTTGGCTGATATGGGAAGAGAAAATCAACAAACCGTATCAAAGATTGAGAGGAAGATGTGAAGCTCCTTCAAGACAAGATTGACAAACCGATTTATTATCTCTTTTTTCGGCAAGAACCTTTTTGACACATGGCATTGTAGATCGGTTGCATGAGGCTGAGCACCGGCAATGAAAATGCAAATTTCCCCGAGAAAAAATATTTCGCGCTCTTATTCAACAAAATACCTTGCACCACAAAGAGTGAGATAAACAACAATGCTGTTACGGCAACCACTCCCCACTGAGCCATATATATACCGTATGCAACAAGCAGAATGGAGATAAGATAGAATATGTATCGCGTAGATGAATCGAATGCTCGCAGCGAATGATGTTTGTTGAAATGAGATCTCACCTGAAAATAAGATCTTTTCATCTGTCGCCAAAGGATGCCCGAATCGATCCGAGTCTCCACAAAGCTGTCCTGATCGAGCGCCACAGATGTATTCGTGTCATCCATCATGTTATTCAGAAACACTTGTTCGCCACCGTCGATATTCAACACCGAGGAAAACCCCTTGTTGTCAAAAAACAAGTGTTTACGATATGCTACATTACGGTACACCCCCGTAAAAGGCTTACCCTTCAACGCTCGTTGTATGTAGTCGAGACTGAACAACAAATTATCGAAACGGGCAATTCTGTTATAAAACTTCCGCGACGATGAATAGTACGAATAACCTAAGACAATATCTTTATCTGCCTCCATAGGCTGCATCATCGACGCAATCCATCGGTTCGACATGGGACGGCAATATGGCTCGGTAAAGAGAAGCACATCTCCTTTGGCTGCCTTTATGCCGAGAGTTAATGCCAATTTTCGGCGATCAAACTTCTTATCTAACGAGTTAGACGGCAAATAAGTATGATACAGATTGGGATATTTGTGTTGTAACGACAGCAACAAGAAATCACTCTCATCCGTAGAACCGCTATTGACCACGATGACCTCATAGTTGGGATAATCTTGCGTCAACAACAGGGGCAGGTGTTCTTCCAGATTCTCCGATTCATTTTCGGAAATAATTATCACCGATACAAATGGTGATTGAGATTCTATTTCGTGCTCTTCCTCAGCGTCGCCTTTCTTCACGGCTCGCAACGGTGCAGCATAGTGCAACACATAGAGGAGTATCTGGGTGATAAAAAACAAAAAAAATGCCGAAAGAGCGATTATTTCATACAGATTGAAGGACAGATAAGAGAAGATTTGTTGTGCCATTATAAAGTATTGCTTATTTGCACAACAAGAGTCATATTATTCATATAACTCTTGCTGCGGTATTTTGTATAATATTTTGATTATATTTTGTCGGACAGATATGCTTTTGGTATTTCTCTGCAATTGTAGTGCGATGCCATGATTTCGCCATATGCACCCGCCGAGCGTAAAGCGATCAGATCGCCACGTTTGGTTTCGTTCAGCTTATAGTCTTTAACAAATACATCGGACGACTCGCAGATAGGGCCTACCACATCGTAGGTTGCTTCTTTCTGATCCGACGAAATGTTTTCGACCTTGTGATATGCCTGATACAGTGCCGGACGGATAAGGTCGGTCATACCGGCATCTACAATCACAAACTTTTTAGTTTCGCCTTCTTTCACATAAGTAACTTTTGTGATCAGGCTTCCACATTGCCCTACGATAGAGCGTCCTAATTCGAAATGAGCTATTTGCCCATCACGCAGTTTCAGGTTTTCTTTAAACACCTTGAAGTAGCCCTGAAAGTCGGGTATCGGAGTCTTGTCCGGCTCTTGATAATCGATTCCCAATCCCCCGCCAAGATTGATATGTTCGAGCTTCACCCCTTTTCCTTCGAAATAGGTTTGCAGTTCGTTCACCTTCTCGCACAGTGGAACGAAGGTTTTCACATCTTCGATCTGAGACCCTATATGCAGATGTATTCCTATCAACTTTATATTTTTCTGTGTTGCCACAACTCCTACTACTGTGTCGAGCTGAGATAATCCGAATCCGAATTTATTTTCACTCAGTCCGGTTGTGATATATGCGTGGGTGTGTGCATCTACATTCGGATTGATACGCAAAGCAACCTGTGCAGTCTTTCCCTTTTTGCTTGCCAACTCGTTTATTGCCTCAAGCTCGGGAAGCGACTCTACGTTGAAGCAGAAGATGTTCAGGTCTAATGCAAGATTTATCTCCGCATCAGTCTTCCCTACTCCGGCAAAGACAATCTTCGACGCCGGGAATCCGGCATTTACCGCAGCCTTCACCTCATTTCCACTAACGCAATCTGCACCGAAACCCTCTGTTGCAATCAACTCTAATATCTTTTTATTAGCATTCGCCTTCACGGCATAGTGCTGTACAAATCCATATTTCTTAGTCTCTTCTTTTACTATTTTCAGCGTCTTTTTCAGAACATCCGTATCGTAATAATAGAAGGGCGTATCAATGTTTTTGAGCTTATCAACAGGAAAAGGTCCTTTCATATTGTTTTATTTTCGTTAAACTTGAAATTTTTAAGTACATATATTGTGGCTACAAAAATATAAATTTAAATAGAATACGAACACCTATTATCGAATATATTTTGATTGTTTTTCACCTTCTAAATATCTTTTTTTTTCATGATCAAGCAATCAGCCCCTCCAAATTATGTGAACAAAATAAAAATTAACATGTTTATTATATGTAGTAAACATTATATCCACAATTCAATAAAACAAAAATTGTTATGAGTTTCTTATGGTATCTGATTATCGGCATAGCAGCCGGCTTTATTGCCGCAAAGATAATGAAAGGCAAAGGATTGGGGTTGATTTTGAACCTCATAGTCGGCGTTGTAGGCAGCGTGATCGGCGGATGGA
This sequence comes from uncultured Dysgonomonas sp., assembly GCA_937875275.1. Classification (GTDB taxonomy): domain Bacteria; phylum Bacteroidota; class Bacteroidia; order Bacteroidales; family Dysgonomonadaceae; genus Dysgonomonas. The sequence goes on from CALNCC010000109.1 coordinate 8,966, forward strand.
TGTTCTCGCTTTTCAACTTCAGTTGGGGTGGATTGGCGGGCAACCTCGCGGTGGCTACGGTAGGTGCAATCATCCTGCTTTGGCTGATTTCATTATTCAAAAAGGGCTAAACGAAACTTACAGAATATAAAGATTTCAACTCAAAAAAAACTTTTATGAAAAGAATTAGTATACTTTTAATAGCCGCGTTATTGTAGATTGGAATCGCGCAGTGATTATGTATCTCGAATCGGTTGAATAAATAAAACAATAAGACAAAAACTAAAAAACAGATTACTATGGGAAAATTTTTATTAGGAATCCTCACCGGACTGGGAGTAGGATATGTAGTATACCGACTGGAGAAAGACGGTAAACTGGAAGGGTTGATAGATGACCTCAGTGAATGCGGAAACAAAGCAAAGTTGAGCCTGAAAAACTTTGCCGACGTTGCTAAAAACGAAGTGGAATATGTGAAAGATCAGGCTGAAAGCAAGATATCGAAATTAAAAAAGTAAAGAATTATGAAATATATTAAGCTATTATCTGTCGCATTGCTGACAGGGGTATTCGTGATGGGATGCAGCAGCACAAAAAACACAAGCAAGGTATCGATTGCCTCGCTGACCGACAAATGGGTATTGACAACGATCAACGGCACGGACGTATCGGAAGCTTTTCCGGACAAGACCCCAACTCTCCAATTCGATTTTGAGAACAACAAGGTATCCGGGAACAGCGGTTGTAACGTCTACACCGGCGGATTTACTTACGACCTGAGCAAAGGAGAATTTCAGGCATCGCAAATTGCCGGCACAATGATGGCGTGCCCCAATGCCAATCAGGAATCGGTATATACCAAGCTGTTGTCTCAACCATCTAAACTGGCTCTTGTAAAAGAAAAACTAATATTCGTGCAAGGCGGCAAACAAGTACTCGTTTTCGAGAAAGCAAAAGCTATCGGAGAGGAAGAACTTGCCGGAGTATGGAAGCTACAATCTCTGCAAGGAGCATCGACAAGTGTAAATTTCAAGAACTCGACACCGACAATAGAATTTGACTTTGCCGAAAACAAGATTAGAGGCAATGCCGGATGTAACAATTACAACGCAGCATTTACCCTCACCGGCAATGTATTAACACTAAGCCCTGCCGCTACTACACGTAAGGCTTGCGCCGATCTTGAAGGCGAAACAAAATTGATAAAAGCATTGGCGGGCACCGTCAACGTCGAAATAGAAAATGGACTCTTGACATTCAAAAGAGACAATCTTACTCTTATGCGCTTTCAGAAATAAGCGATAACGAAGATATACAGAGACGGGATAAAAAAATAAATTCCGTCTCTCTTCTTCTTTTTTCCGATTATTGTTCTTAATTTTACAGAAACAGAAAAAAAGAACGACAAAATATGACAAAGAAAGCTTTAGCATTGGCATTGGTGGCAGCCGCAAGTGGCATTGCCGTGTATGCATACATTCAGGCAAAGAAAGATGCTAAGAGGAAAAATATGCCGATGAATTTCATTTGATTTACCATTCGGCGTATCATCAAGCAGACCCTTAACAATTACACCCAAGATAGAAGGTATGAAGAAGAAAGACATTGTTATTATTGCTGCCGCAGCAGCTTTGGCGGGTAGCCTGATAACGACTTATCTACACGAAAAAGGCAGGAGACGTAAGCAGCTGATTAGCAAATACAAAAAAGATATTGATCTGCTGAAAGAATATGTGAAGCGACCACTTAGTCAAGTTCACTTACATCACTGATCCCCTCCCTATTGAAGAGCAATCGGTATTTTCGATAATATCGATTTTGTTCCAATTCGCAATAAATCATAAAATATAGCGTATACATTCTTTTGCCCTGTACCTGAGTATAACCATTCTCTTCGTCGGGCATATACAATGGGATAGACGGATCGTCCATCTTCTGTATGAAATGATTGAGATTGATGCGCGTGATATCGTTGACACCATCGAGTCGGTATTCCTTATATTTCTCCAGATCTTCTCGCGACAGATTCACCAGCTTGCGATAGCAGATTATAGATTCGTCATAGATTTCGTTCTCGGCTTCCATCAGCGAGTTGCGTGCGCGCAATGCTAACACTTCGTCGGGAACTCGGTTTCCGAGCACAAAGTCCATACCTTCCTTGATCCAACCGATACGTTTTTTCCTCAAACTCAGATTCCATTTATTATCGAAATATTTGCGTGATAGCTGAGATGTAAAAAAATAGCGTGCAAGCTCCTTTATCCTGTCTTTGAGCATATAGCTGATTACAAGCACAACAAAAAGGTCGCCCGTAAGACTCCCATACCGCTTTGTGGCAAAGAAGGATATGAGCGTAGCAAATATCATTGCCAGCCCGGCAGCTATGCTATACAAGAATTGTCGCATGAGCACGCCGTCTTCTTTCCTTTCGGTTTGGAGAAAGAGGTCGCTTTCCACAAACTTCTTCAACATTCCCCTCCGCGATATTACACTGCTGTTGCGTTTGTCTTCACCATCCTCTACGACGCCAAAGCCCTTATCTTTCTTGTATATATTCTCGTCGGACACCAACGCATATATTGTTGCCCTCATCTCCTCGGTCATCGCTTTGCGTGTCAATCTTCGCAACAATGCGAAACAGTGCTGCTCGATGATGTTTCCGAGAAATTCGTCTCCAAAGGCAAAGTAATTCATTTGCTCTGCCGATGCCTCGTGCTTCAGCAAGCGATGCTCGATAGTTCGGTATCTGGCTGAGATAGCTCTCATCTTCTCCACAAAACGATCGACCCTCGAAGCGAGGTCTTTACTCTTCTGCGACGATAGTATGAGCGCCGTCTCTTCGCGCATCGCACTCTTACAGACACACATCAGCATCTTTATCTGATAGAGGTAACTCTCGGTGCGCTCGTCGCCAGTTTCTCCATTGATTATTTTATCAACAGCGTGATCTAAGCGAGTGAAAGGACCTCGTCCCTCTTTCAGTATCTCGTCGAGTGTATAGCGTGGAGTAATGAGGCGAATATTGGCGCGCACATCATTGTAGAATCTTTCCTTAGGATATGTCGTGCGATTTATGTCGAGGCTGTTGGGGATAAAAAACCATGTATTGATACGAAATTCGTTTATATCCTTCAATTTATTGTCGGTTATGAATCCGATTTTAAATTCGAACGAAAACTTATCATGTATCCTTACTTCTGTGTTTATCATATCATTCCTTCCAATTTCGATAAGGGTTCTTCGTCAACGACGCATTATAATATTTGTTGTCGCCCGTTACCTCATCACCCAACCATGCGGGGCAATCGAACAGTTCGGCTTCGTCTTGCAGCTCAATTTCTGCCATCACAAGCCCGGCATTGTCGCCGTCGAAGTCGTCAACTTCAAACACCTTGCCTCCTACCCTCACACAATAGCGGGTTTTGACTATCGCTCCCGGTTCGCAAAGCTGCAACAACTGCTCGGCATCTGCCTGCGCGATAGGCTTCTCCCATTCATAGCGACTCATGCCCGACGCACTGCCTATCCCCTTGATGGTAAGATATGCTGCATCGCCTTTTATCCGTACCCTGACACTGCGAGCAGGAACAGACGACAGATATCCCTGCACGATGCGTTCCGAAGCGTATGCCTCATCTTTGTAGGAACTATCCTTTACCAAGAATTTACGTTCTATCTCTGTCGGCATGCCGTACACGTTTAGGTTACTACTGCGGAAATTGATTATTGAATGATCTGTTTCACAGCTCCCATTTCGGGATAGAAGATCACCTTGATCGGCAATTTTTTGTTGTCAAACATTTCGGGAGTCAGCACATCCTGCAATCCATATTGCACGATATCACATTCTCTGTTGACGAATGCCTTGTTGTTGTACGTTACGTTCAGCACCGCTTTGGCGGGTATATTGTAAATGATTCCTTGCGAGAATTTTTTCGCCATCTCTTTCTCTTCCTTCGGTGTCAGAAACACCTCTTGCTTAGGCTCTTTGTTGGTCAATGACAAATAGATCGGCGCACCGGCAAGATTATCGGCATCGACAATACCAAGCTGAGATGAGAGACGGAATACAACTTTTCGATCTATATTTCTTTCATCGGGAACAACGACAAACTCTTTCGAGCCCGATTCGGTATACACGCTACCCGAGAACAATTCAGTAAGGGCTTTTTCCTGCTCGTCTATCTGAGCCATCACTATTTTGTAAGCTTCGCCATCGGGAGGCATCACATCGGCCTCGCCCGACAATATATTGGTACGGGTTTCACGCAGTGCATATATTTTATTCGCTATCAGCTCTACTTGTTTCACAGTAGATCCGGCACTCAATATTTCTTTGGTGAAAAATGCAGTCGCATCTACAGCTTTAGGCTTTGCCACCGCTTTGGGCTGTTCACTACCCGCGCTGCTCGCGTCGAACGCATAGTCTGAGTTTATTGCGCATATCAGTCCGTCTTTCGTCAAAGTTACGAACGGAGCTGTTGTATTAGACTTAAATTCGACAAGGTATGATTTATCCTTATCCACAATGCCGACCGTCGTTGCCTCGATGCCGTCGATAGCATAAGTAATCTCGTTGGCTGTTATCGGATTAGCTATGCTGAGAAAACGTTCGGCATACTGATAGAAACTACCCGCCTGCTTTACCGTCTTCGTATATGTAACTTTTATTTTAATTTCTGTCTTAGGCAGGCAATACGCCACACCGTAATTGTTCCCCTTCACGGCACTCATCTTCACCGTGTTTTGCGCCATCACAGGCAACGACAAAAGGAAAGAAAAGAACGTAACGATATAAAATTTCATAACTCTTTTTGATAATTAATGTAACTGACATACAAAGCTAAAGTTTTTTTTTAATTAATGATTTATAAAAAAGATTTTAGCTCTATTTTCAGAATACAGGATGTATCACGGTTTCCGGCAAATCGTAATAGATATTTAATACCGGATATTCCAACTTTTAGTGTACAAAAAAGTTAGGATATCAAATCTTTTCTTTTTCCCGAGAAAATATCGTACCCTCTAAATTCGCAATCTAACGATCCGTTCTTAAATGCTATCTTCTTCGATGGTTTCAGTCCCACTTTGTTGAAGTGTTCTTTCTGATAGCCTAACACCCAAGCCTTGTATCCGGCAAAGACATGCTTGAACCGCTCCCCTATCGACTCATACAGTTCGTCGATATTCTCAGGTTTCAACCGTTCGCCGTAAGGCGGGTTGGTGATAAGGATTCCGTTCTCGGCAGGAGCCTCGGTATAGTCTTCTATTCCTTTCACGTCGAGCTCGATATAGTCGTTCAGACTTGCGCTTTTGACATTCATTGCAGCTATTTCGATAGCCTCTTTCGAAATATCCGACCCGTATATTTTGTATTTAAATTCGCGTTCGCAGCTTTCGTCATTATACAGCGCGTCGAATAAGTCCTTGTTAAAGTTCTTCCATTTTTCGAATGCAAATTGCTTGCGGAAGACTCCCGGCGGCACATTCAACGCTATCAGCGCAGCCTCGATAAGGAGAGTTCCTGAGCCACACATAGGGTCTACGAAAGCCGATTCGCCACGCCATCCGGTTTTCAATATCATACCCGCCGCTAACACCTCGTTCAGAGGGGCATCGGTTTGCTTTACACGATATCCTCTTTTGTGCAACGATTCGCCCGAACTGTCGAACGATAATGTACAGGTATTCTGAGCAATATGTATATTAATCAGCAAATCGGGGTTTGCGATATCTACCGACGGACGTTTGCCCGATCGCTGCATAAAATAGTCGGCAATGGCATCCTTCACTCGGTAAGCGACAAACTTAGAGTGTGTGAAGTAATCGGAAAACACAACAGCATCGATGGCAAAGGTACTATCTTCGGACAGATGCTCGTTCCAGTTCATTTTCCTTATCTTGTTGTATATATCGTCGGTGGTCTTTGCCTGAAAGCTGAATACCGGCCGCAAAATGCGCAATGCCGTACGGCAATGCAGGTTAGCCTTATACATCAACGCCAGATTTCCCTCGAAGGAAACCATCCGTTTGCCTATTTGCAAATTGTTTGCGCCAAGGGCAGTCAATTCTTCAGCCAGCACATCTTCCAGTCCGGCCATTGTCTTAGCCGTCATCTTAAATTCTCTATGCATTATCAATCAAGAGGTTGTTTAACGAAATATTCATTCTAAATTCATGACAAAGGTATGACAATATATTAACTTTTGTTATATCTTTGGCTTTACATTATTATCTGAACACTAAAAACTTTTAAAATCATGAGACTTCTATTATTAACTATCGTCGGACTATTTTTGTCAGTTGCTTCCAATCAGGTGCAAGCTCAAGAATTTTACGAAGGGAAACCACTATCGCACCTCAACGTATCGCTGGGGGTATCGACCTTAGGTGTCGGCATCGAAGCTGCCACTCCGATAAACAGCTATCTGAAACTTCGTGCCGGTATCAACCACATGTCGTACACATCCAAGACCTTTGATATATCGCTGGAAGACAACGACGATCTGCTGCAACAAGCCATCGGTTATGTGCCCGATTACCGCATGAAAGGTAAACTTAACTTCACAAACGGACATGTACTTGTGGACTTTCATCCTGTAAAAAAAGGTATATTCCATCTTACAGCAGGTTTTTATGTGGGACAGAACCAAATAAAAGCAAGTGGCTTTCTTGCTGACGAGAACGGAGACAGATCGACTTTGTTGAGCGGATACGATTGGCCTACAATAGAGTTTGATGGACACCAGTTGGACATCAACAACGGAGAGCTGGATGCGACTCTGACCTTAGGCAAAACAATCAAACCATATGTCGGATTAGGATTCGGACGTGCTATTTCGAAAAGCCGTGTCAGCTTCAAATTCGAGATGGGAGCCATCTATCAGGGCGACTATACGTTGAAACAAGGTGGGCAGAATATCGACTTTATAGAAAGTGAAATCGAAAACTTCACTGATATCGATACATACACAAAATGGCTGAAATGGTGGCCGATGCTTAACTTCCAGTTAACGTACAAAATATTCTAAAATTTAGAAAATACAGCACATAATAATCAGAGGCTGAATCCAACTTGAGATTCAGCCTCTGATGGTTTAAATCACGATTGGCATTCGTTATATCAAATTTCATTAACCTTGTCTTGTAAAAAAAATTATGGAATAGTCTTATTTAGGATCAGAATGTTATACCTTTAGAGGAGTGAAATATTCTATCTATAAGGAATATATCTCGACCATTTATTTTACACCTAAAATAATTTAAGGCTATGGATTTTAAAGATCAAATCAAACAGCTATCGGATAGAGCTGAGAAATTAAAAGAGAGTCTACAAACGGAAGAAGCAACCAAGAATGCTCTGATCATGCCATTTCTTCAGGCAATGGGGTATGATGTATTTAACCCATTGGAGGTAATGCCGGAATTCACATGCGACATCGGCACAAAAAAAGGCGAAAAAATAGATTATGCTATTTTTAGAGACGGTCAACCGGTAATATTGGTTGAGTGTAAACATTGGAAACAGGACTTAACCATACATGACAATCAACTATTACGTTATTTCCACGTCTCAAATGCGAAATTCGGACTGTTGACCAATGGCATAATTTACAAATTCTACACCGATCTTGAAACACCCAACAAAATGGATGAGAAGCCTTTTTTAGAACTTAACTTATTCGATCTGAAAAACAGCCATATCGAAGAGTTGAAAAAGTTCCATAAAGCATATTTTGATGTAGAGAATATACTAAGTTCGGCAAGTGAACTAAAATACACGAGCCAGTTGAAAACAGTTATAAATAATGAATTTTCAAACCCAAGCCCAGAATTTGTAAAGTTGTTCGCAAAACAGGTTTATGATGGAGTCATCACGCCAAAATTGTTGGAGCAATTTACGGCATTAGTAAAGCGTTCTATTTCGGGATTGATTAGTGATACAATTTCAGATCGTTTAAAAACAGCATTAAAAACAGAAGTTGCGCAAGAAGAACAATCCGAGCAGGCGGAATTACAACCTACCGAAGGTAGCAATAGCAGTATCGTTACAACCGATGAAGAATTGGAAGGCTTCATGTTAGTGAAAGCCATACTCAGAGAGGTTGTCGATGTATCAAGGATAGCACACCGAGATGCTCAGACTTATTTTGCAATTCTGTTTGATGACAATAACAGAAAGCCAATTATTCGATTGTATTTTAATTCTCCCTCAAATAAATATATTGTAACTTTTGATAAAGATAAAAAAGAAACAAGGCACAATATAGTTTCACTGGATGATATTTACCAATATGCAAATGAAATAAAAGAGACAGCGAAGAATTACATATAAATTTCACTCCATGTAGGCATGAAAAAGATACAGAAAGAAAAAAAGGGCTGAAATTCGATCATTCCAGCCCCTCTTCGTTTATCTGTTAAAGTGCGTTATCAGAACAGTTTTGCAGGATAGATGCCTTGCTCTACAAGTTCTTCTATTTTTCGCACAACTTCCGGTCTGTCTTTGGCGTAAGTAACTCCAAACCATATGGATGGGGTATTTACTAACTTCACCTTTATTTTGCCTTTCTTGACGAGGCTATTCACTTCCGTCGGAATCAGAAATTCTGACTTAGGCGCACTCTGATTCTTGTTCAGAAACTCGATAAAACCTTTCTCCGACAGCTCGAAATAGTCGGGTGTAAAGCCCCACATATTCATCGACACGGGCACTGTATCGGTCAGATTATACTACTTGCCGTCTTCATGTTCGTAGCTGGGAACACCGTCGATACGCTGAATTTTGGTGCGTTCTACCACTTGCGTCAGGCAACAATCGTCGTCAAGCTCGCACACGCCGCGCGCAACAGTTCCACTTTCCGACAGGGTGTTCCCCAACAGGTAGCCGATCATGCAATATTCGCGTTTCTTCTCGCCCATGTTCTTCAATTGCCCTGCCAATATTTGGAAGCTCTCGCGTCCGTAGAAGTCGTCGGCATTGATGATTCCGAATGGTTCATTTATCACATCCTTACCCATCAGCAAGGCGTGGTTTGTACCCCACGGTTTTTCTCTTTCGGGATTTAGTGTGAACCCTTCGGGCAGATAGTCCAGCTCTTGAAAGACAACCTCAACAGGGATCGTCTTTTCGTACTTGGCAATCACTTTCTCCCTGAAATCTTTCTCGAAAGAATGGCGTATCACGAACACGATTTTCCCGAATCCCGCTTTTATGGCATCGTATACCGAATAGTCCATAATAGTTTCGCCACTCGGCCCCAATCCGTCCAATTGTTTCAGACCACCATAGCGGCTACCCATTCCGGCAGCCAATATAAACAGTGTAGGTTTCATATAATTCTCGTTTCCTTTCTTCTCGTTTTTTATTTATATAACCAATATCCGCCTAATTAAAGCTTGCATGCTCCGTCTTTGATGACTACGTCGTACACTTTAGGTTTGATACTGAATTCTTTTTCGTAAGCCTCTGTTGCTTGTTTGATGAATGCATCATACAATTCGTCTTTTACAAGGTTGATTGTACATCCGCCAAATCCGCCTCCCATAACGCGCGAACCGGTTACTCCGCACTGACGGGCAACGTCGTTCAAGAAATCAAGTTCGGGGCAGCTCACTTCATATTTGCGGCTGAGTCCGATATGAGTTTCATACATTTTCTTGCCCACAGTTTCGTAATCTCCTTTTTCGAGTGCTGCACAAGCATCGAGCAGGCGTTGAACTTCTTCGATCACAAATTCGGCACGGATATAGTCTTCTGCTGCTACTTCGTTAGCCACTTCTTTCAACATATCGAGGTTTGCATCACGTAGAAATTCTACTTCGGGATGATTTTTGCGGATAATGGCAGCTGCTCTTTCGCACGACTCGCGGCGGTTGTT
>CALNCC010000110.1 GCA_937875275.1 uncultured Dysgonomonas sp.
GATTCGCAAAACACATCTCAAGCATTGTTGTGATCATACCTCCGGCAGAAATGTCATGCCCGGCAAGAACAAGACCTCTGTTGATTAGCTCTTGTACTGCGCCAAATGCATTTTTGAAGTACTCGCTATCCGTAACTGTCGGAGTTTCTTCTCCCACTTTGCCCAATGTTTGAGCAAATGCCGACCCTCCAAGTTTGAACGAGTCGAAAGAGAAATCGATATAATATAGATAAGTTCCTTTTATGTATGCCAATACAGGAGAGACAATCTTACGGATATTGCTTACCTCCGCTGCCGCAGAAATAATAACTGTTCCCGGCGAATATACTTTTTCCTCTCCGTATTTTTGAGTCATAGAAAGGGAATCCTTTCCTGTTGGTATATTAATCCCTAAGTTGCAAGCAAAATCGGAACAAGCCTCGACAGCACTATACAGGCGAGCATCTTCCCCTTGATTGCGGCACGGCCACATCCAGTTTGCACTGAGCGAAACGCCTTGCAAACCGTCTGTCAATGGAGCAAACACAATGTTTGTCAACGATTCGGCGATAGCCAACACCGAACCGGCAGCAGGATCAATCATCGCAGCTTGAGGCGCATGACCGATAGATGTTGCCATGCCCACTTTGCCTTTATAGTCGAGTGCAACGGCGCCCAAGTCGCTCAACGGAAGTTGAATCTCTCCCTGAGTCTGTTGGCGTGCAACCTTACCCGATACGCAACGGTCAACCTTGTTTGTCAACCAGTCTTTACAGGCTACGGCTTCGAGTTGCAATACATCTTTTATATATGTTTCAAGATTCTCTGTATTGTATTCCGGATTGGAGTAAACCTCTTCTACTGTTGTGTCGCACATAACGGTTATAGGTGCTTTACCAAAGAAGTCTTCCAATTTCAGGTCGATAGGTTTCTCTCCGTTCTCTTTCCCGAACACGAGCTTCATGTCGTTTGTCGTTTCTCCAACCACATACATTGGCGAGCGTTCACGATCAGCGATACGTTTGATTCTTTCAGTCGCCTCTTGCGGAACAAGCAAGCCCATACGTTCTTGGCTTTCGTTACCTACAATTTCTTTAGCAGAAAGGGTAGGGTCTCCCACCGGCAATTTGTCAACATTGATTACGCCACCTGTCGCTTCTACCAATTCGGACAAGCAGTTGAGATGTCCTCCTGCTCCGTGGTCGTGGATAGATACAATCGGGTTGGTGTCTGACTCGGAAAGCGAACGAATAACATTCGCCGCGCGTTTCTGCATCTCGGGATTGGCACGCTGTACGGCATTCAACTCTATTCCACTCGAATATTGCCCTGTGTCGACAGACGAAACAGCACCACCACCCATACCGATGCGATAGTTATCTCCACCGAGTAGTACTACTTTTTCGCCCGGTTCGGGAGTTCCCTTGATGGCATCACGTTTGTTGGCAAAACCGACACCTCCGGCAAGCATAATAACTTTGTCGAAAGCAAATTTCTTCTTATTTTCTTCGTGCTCGAATGTAAGTAATGAACCGCAGATAAGCGGTTGTCCGAATTTGTTGCCAAAGTCAGATGCTCCGTTCGATGCTTTTATTAATATTTCTTCCGGCGTTTGGTACAACCATTTGCGTTCAGCCAAATTTTGCTCCCATGCACGTCCTTTTTTGCCGCGTGGATAAGAGGTCATATACACTGCTGTTCCGGCAAGAGGCAACGAGGCACGCCCTCCGCCGAGGCGGTCGCGAATCTCTCCTCCCGAACCGGTGGATGCACCATTGAATGGCTCAACGGTTGTTGGGAAATTATGTGTTTCAGCTTTCAGCGAAAGTACCGATTTGATAGTCTTCGTCTGATACAAACTTGGTTTGTCAGACTCTTGTGGCGCAAATTGCTCTATTTCGGGACCATCAGTGAATGCTACGTTGTCTTTGTATGCCGACACCAATTTGTTCGGATTTACCTGCGATGTCTTTTTTATCAGTTTGAACAAAGAACTTTCTTTTTCAACTCCGTCGATTTCAAACACTCCGTTGAAAATCTTGTGGCGGCAATGTTCCGAGTTCACTTGCGAGAAACCGAAGACTTCACTGTCGGTCAGTTTTCGTCCTAAACGATTGCTGACACTGTTCAGATACTCAATCTCATCTTCGCTCAGTGCAAGACCTTCCTGTATATTGTAGGCCGCAATGTCGTCTATCTCAATTATCGGATCAGGAGCTTTGTCGATAGTGAATATATTTTGGTTCAGACCTTCGCTGATGCGCTGCAACATGGGGTCGTGAGTGGCATCTTTTCCCGATACGGGGAAATATTCTTCGATGCGCATAATGCCCTCGATGCCCATGTTTTGGGTTATCTCAACAGCATTGGTGCTCCATGGTGTTATCATCTCGCGGCGAGGACCTACGAAAAAACCTTCAAGGTTGTCTTTTTCGAGTAGGGTTGCTCCACTAAAGGCCCACGTCAAACGTTGGACTGCTTCTTCACTAAGTTTCGATAGGGATTGAACTGCAATAATATTATTGTCAGCGGATTGAAAGAAAGAAATCATACTTTTATTCAAGGGTTGATTTGTATTTTTATTCCGAAGGCAAAGATAGTTAAAAGTTAGGAGTTTGCCTCGTTACTCCCTATATTTTACCGATGCAATATATCCCCTTGTCTATAATGCTTCCATCGGCCGCGTGATGATTCAGTATGACTGAAATACATACGTCGTTTTGTAGCCATCTTCAGCAATTATTTTGTACTTTTATCGAGAAAAATCCAAAAATCATATAACGATGAAATTAATAACCCGTTTTTACGCTCTCTTCATATTATTTTTGTGCGTATCACTGTGTGTTCCTGCTCAAGAGATTAAACCTCTCCCCAAAGATCCTGCCGTAAGGCATGGGGTTCTCGACAATGGGCTTACCTATTATATCAGGGCAAACAAGTACCCGGAGAATCAGGCTGATTTCTACATTGCGCAGAAAGTGGGATCGATGCAAGAAGAAGACTCGCAGATGGGGCTTGCCCACTTCCTCGAACATATGGCTTTTAACGGCACGAAACATTTTCCCGGACGAAAAACGATGATGGACTATTTGGAGAAGAACGGAGCGAAATTCGGAGCGAATGTAAATGCTTACACTTCGTTCGATGAGACGGTTTATAATCTGACAAATATACCACTTACCCGTACAGGAATTTTAGACTCATGCTTACTCATCCTTCACGATTGGTCGGGGTTCTTGACTCTCGATGATAAGGAAATAGACCAAGAACGAGGTATAATTAAAGAAGAGTGGCGAACAAGAAATAATGCGCAATCGCGCACATGGGATAAACTGTTGCCTATCATGTTCGAGGGAAGTAAATATGCTAACCGTATGCCTATTGGCACGATGGAGGTGGTTGAAAATTTCGCGTACGATGAATTGAGAAATTATTATCACAAATGGTATCGTCCCGATTTGCAGGGAATCGTTATTGTTGGAGACTTTGATGCTGATAAGGTAGAGAAAAAAGTGAAGACACTGTTTTCGGATATACCTAAGGCTCAAAATCCGGCAGAACGCATCTATCATCCCGTACCGGATAATAAAGAACCGATAATTGCTATTGCCTCCGATCCGGAAGCGACATCGACACGAGTTACGATATATAGCAAGCATGACGTCGTTCCATCCGAAATAAAAAACTCGATGAACGGAATGTTGCTTTCTATTCTTGAGAATTTTGCATCGGGGTTGTTGTCGGCACGATTCGAAGAAATATCTCAAAAGAGCAACTCGCCATTCCTTGCTGCCGGAGCTTACGATGAGGACTATATGGTGTCTAAGACCAAGAGCGCATGGACTGTTGCCGCAATCTGCAAGGAAGATAGCATCATGCCGGCCTTTGCTGCCATACTGAGAGAGGATCAGCGTGCACTGAAATACGGTTTCCTCGAATCGGAAGTGGACAGGATGAAAGAGAATCTATTGCAAGGATACGAGAATGCGTATAACAATCGCAACAAAGAGCGTAACGATAGATATGCGTCAGAGTACGTACGTTGTTTTATCGACGACGAGCCTTTTCCCGGCATCGAGACCGAATTTGAGATGGTGAAGCAACTCATGGAATATGTGTCGGCAGATATGGTATCTCAATATTTAGAAACGGTGGACTCGAACGAGAATATGGTAATTACGATCAATGGACCCGAAAAAGAAGGGTTGACATATCCGTCTAAAGACGAAATATTGTCGCTGATGGAGCGAATAAAGAAGGAAGAACTTATCGCATATAGCGAAAATGTGTCGGACGAACCTCTCATTTCTGATCTCCCCGCACCGGGTAAGATCGTGAAGCGAGAAACTTCAGATTCCTTAGCGACAGCTGTATGGACTTTGTCGAACGGAGTGAAGGTTATACTTAAGAATACCGATTTCAAAGACGATCAGATATTGATCAATTCAGTGTCTTACGGGGGAACATCCCTATTTGAAGATGCTGATGTGTGGAACATGCAGCTCATATCGCTCATCCCATCGTGGGGCGGGCTTGGCAATTTCAATGCCACCGATCTGCAAAAGAAACTTGCCGGAAAATCGGCGTCAGCCTCTCCTTACGTGTCGGAAACGACTCAAGGTATCAGCGCATCATCTAACAAGAAAGACTTAGAAATAGCTATGCAGCTTATCTATCTGACAAGCACCTCACCACATAAGGATGCAGATGCTTTCAATGCCTTTATGAGTAGATTGGGGACAAATCTGAAAAATGCAAGATTGCAGCCAAATACAATTTTTAGCGATTCTATATCCAAAACATTATACGGTAATAATCCCCGTATGCAACGGATGAAGGAAGACGATTTATCGAAAATAGACTACGACCGCATATTGGAGATGTATAAAGAATGCTTCACGCAAACGGCTCCTCCTACATTTACCTTTGTCGGGAATATCGATGAAGAAGTATTAGCCGCCTTAGTTGAGCAATATTTGGCAATTCTTCCGGTGGGTAGCCCCGACAGAAAATACGTAGAACGAGACAATAATATAAAAGCCGGAAATATAATAAATCACTTCGATCAGAAAATGGAAACTCCTAAGGTTTCGGTTCTCGATATATATTCCGGAGTCCTGCCTCGCAACGAAAAGAATATTATTACGGCAGGCATACTAAATCAGATTCTCGACTTGGTATATACGCGTACCATACGTGAGGAAGAGGGCGGAACATACGGCGTTGGGTCGAGTGTCGGCATTGCGAGAATACCAGAGGGACGCACTACCCTTTCCATCAACTTCAACACCGACACCGAGAAAGTTGCCGAGTTGAACAAGATCGCCGCACGTGAATTGGTAAATATTGCTGAGAACGGACCGACGGAAGAAGACTTTGGCAAGACAATAGAATATCTTGTGAAGAATCATAAAGACAGAATAAAAACAAACGGCTATTGGCTCTCTGTTTTGAGTGCGAAATATTTCTATGATGAAGACAATTATACAACATATATAGATGCGCTTACAAGCATCACGCCCGATGATGTGAAGAATTTGACGAAAGAGCTTTTGTCGCAAAAGAACTATATAGAAGTGATAATGTCGCCCATAGAAGATAAAGAATAAAAAATGAGTAAAATAACGTTTTATGTAGCCAGACATGGCAAAACAATGATGAATACCCTCGACAGGGTACAAGGGTGGTGCGACTCGCCACTGACAAACGAAGGAATAACGGTAGCCCAATATTTGGGTTACGGAATGGATGACGTTTATTTTCGCTCGGCATATTGCAGCGACCTGCGTCGTACACGACAAACAGCACAAATTGTATTAGACGCCAAAGGTCAAGGAGACTTACCTATAACAGAAATTAGCGGATTCAGAGAAGTTTGTTTCGGCAAATTCGAGGCGGATTTTAATATGACGATGTGGGGTGAAGCAGGCAAGAGATTCGGGTATAATACTTTAGACGAAATGTCGCAGGCATTTGCCGAGAAGAAGGTTGACTTTCGTGCCATTCTCGCTGCGATAAAGGAAATGGACACCTTAGACATGGCTGAATCGTATGAAGAGGCGGAAACCCGCAGCCAAGAAGCTCTCAGAGAAATCGCAGTAAAGGAGTCAGCCGTAGGGGGAGGAAACATCCTTATCATTGCACATGGGATGAGTATTCTGACAATGTTGAGCTCGCTGGGTGGACGCTATCTGCTGCATGGAACATTGGAGAATGCGGCGGTGTGCAAGGTCGTTTATGAAAACGGGCAGTTTACTGTCGAGTCGATGGGTGATTTGACGTATGTGGAGAAAGGAAAGAAGCGAGACATCCGCAATTGAACATCCCGCTTCTAACCAAATAGTGTAGTTTTGTGTAAAAAAAATCAATCTCTTGCCTTGTTTGCTGTAATACAGCTAACCGTTAGCATGATTGCATAAATTGTGTAAAAGGTAAGCATTAAAAATGTCATAACAATCGTGTAGTTTTGTGTAAAAAAAATCAATCTTTTGCTCTGGTTGTTGTCGCACAATTAACCGTTAGCATGATTGCGTAAATTGTGTAAAGGTAAGCCCTGTGATTGTCATAATTATCTTTTATTCTCGATAACTGAACAAAACGTCATCTGTTCGACACTACAAATATAGGTGTGTTCGCAAACACAGTAGCAATTTGTTATTTTTTTTTCAGTCTCCTTAATGCTTTATATGTACTTTTTTGTGAATTTATATGTTTTTTAAATAAAAAATCGGCTTTATTCTCTCATCTCGCATGTATTACTATCGTGAGAATCGCTATATTTGAAGTTCCTTTTTTTAAACAACCAATTAATAAAAAAACATGTTAGACTTTATGACCAAGAAAAACTTGCCGAAGATGCTCTTAATATTATTGAGTTTGTTTCTTTGGACGAACACCGCAAAATCTCAGGAATTGAACCCCGATGTTTTATATCGGATCTTCAGCCCTTCGGGATTGGCTATTGACAACAAAGAGAGTCCGGACGACGATGCCCGTATTTTCCTTACCAAAGCCAACAAAAACAACAAAGGGCAGTTATGGAAAATCACAAAACTACCTAATGGGTATTGCCTGATTACAAATCCGTACAACAATAAATCTATCGATAACGGCAACGTGCATGGCGGAAATGGAAATGCCATCATTCAATGGGCTGAAGGTAGAGGAAACTCGAATCAACATTGGGCTTTCCAAATCTCAGGTATGGGAACATATCAGATCACAAACCGCACATCGGGTATGGCATTAGCATATAGTGGAGACGATGCGGCAGGATCGGCAATCTATCAGATACCAAACTCGTCGGTATTGTGGAAACTGGAAGAAACGGCAATAAAAACACCGGAAGAAAAAATAATCAGAGGAAAAACTGAGTGGGAAGATGAAACTATCTTTGCAGTAAATAAAGAACCGGGACATGCGACATATACAGTATATCCGACAATTGCAAGCCTTAAGGCAGACCCTAACTTTGAGACCCCTTGGTTGACTCCTCAGTCGGAATATTACCAATCGCTGAATGGCAGTTGGAAATTCAACTGGGTAAAACAACCTTCGGAAAGACCGGTAAACTTCTACAAAGAAAATTTCGACGTTTCGGGATGGAAAGAAATGCCTGTTCCTGCAAACTGGGAAATGAATGGATACAGTATTCCTATTTATACTAATATTACATATCCGTTTAAAAACAATCCGCCACTTATTCAACCACAAAAAGGTTATACTAACGAAAAAGAACCGAATCCGGTGGGATCGTACCGTCGTACATTTAATATCCCTGCAAACTGGGACGGAAAAGAAATCATCTTGCACTTCGACGGAGTATACAGTGGTATATACGTTTGGATCAATGGCAAGAAAGTAGGATATAGCGAAGGTGCAAACAACGATGCCGAATTCAATATCACGAAATATGTGAAGAAAGGCGAAAACATGATTGCAGCAGAGGTTTATCGATTTACCGATGCCAGTTATATAGAAGACCAAGATATGTGGCGCATGAGCGGTATTCATCGCGATGTATATCTGTATGCAACACCGAAACTTCATGTGAGAGACTACTTCCTTAAATCGGAATTTAACGGAAACGATTTCAGCTCAGCTAAATTCAAAGCAGAACTGACATTACGCAACTATGGTGGTTCGGGAGACGGAACAGCTGAGGTTACGCTGATCGACCCTCAGGGCAAAGTGATTTCAACACTCAAGCAAGCAGTGTCGAACATAAAGAAAGATAAGGAATCAGAATATGCAGTAGAAACAACTGTCAGCAACCCTCTTCTTTGGTCGGCAGAGAAACCTCATCTATATACCGTTATCGTTAGCTTGAAAGACAAAAATGGCAACGAATTGGAGGCTATGTCTTCTAAATTCGGATTCCGCAAGATTGAGATCAAGAATAAACGTGTGTATGTGAACAACGAACAAGTATTCTTTAAAGGGACAAATCGCCACGACACACACCCTGTGTATGGCAAATCGGTGCCTGTGGAAACAATGATAGAAGACATCTTGTTGATGAAAACTCATAACATCAATATGGTGCGCACAAGCCACTACCCTAACAGCCCTAAGATGTATGCAATGTACGACTACTACGGACTATACGTTATGGACGAAGCTGATTGTGAAAATCACGGAAACGGAAGCATCTCTGACAAACCAAGTTGGGAAGGTGCGTATGTAGATAGAATCTACCGCGTGATCTCTCGCGACAAAAATCACCCATCTGTAATATTCTGGTCGTTAGGAAATGAAGGCAGCAACGGGATGAACTTCGATGCGATGGCGAAGAAAGCGAAAGAAATGGATCCATCTCGCCCTACCCATTACCAAGGAAAAAACAGCGTAGCCGATATCGACTCGCATATGTATCCGGATATTGATCGCATGGCTCGTTTCGACCAAGAAAATTCGGACAAACCGTATTTCCTTTGCGAATATGTGCACTCGATGGGTAACTCTCCGGGTAATATTGCAGAATATTGGGATTATATCGAAAACCAATCTCAGCGTATG
This sequence comes from uncultured Dysgonomonas sp., assembly GCA_937875275.1. Classification (GTDB taxonomy): domain Bacteria; phylum Bacteroidota; class Bacteroidia; order Bacteroidales; family Dysgonomonadaceae; genus Dysgonomonas. The sequence continues at coordinate 8,998 of CALNCC010000110.1, forward strand.
ATCGGGGGTTGTGTTTGGGACTGGGTAGACCAAGCCATCATTAAGTTTGGACAACCTGAAGACGAGTACTATTATGGTGGAGACTTCGGAGACAAACCGAATGATGGAGACTTCGTTAATAACGGTCTTACAACGCCGGATCGTCGTGTTACAGCTAAATTGCTTGAGATAAAAAGAGTGTATCAATACATCAAATTCAGACCGGTTGCATTGGTTAGCGGTAAAATTGAAATTGAAAACAAATACGACTTCACGAATCTGAATGAGTTTGATATTCAATGGGAAGTCTTGAGAGACGGCGTTTCTGTCGAAAAAGGGGCTTTGAAACCGATAGACTTAGAGCCAAACGAAAAAACAGTGGTAACTATACCATATAATAAAACGCTCGAAAAAGGTAAAGAATATTTCTTAAACGTCAGCATCGTTCAGCGCGACAAGAAAGTTTGGGTTGATGCCGGACACGAAGTGGCAAAAGAACAATTTGCATTAAACATGCGTCCTGCAATCGCGTTGAAGAAATTGGGCGATACGCCATCTGTCTCTGCAAATGCAGCAAGCAATGTGCTGAATATTACGGGCGAAGGATTCTCATCTGCATTCGATCTTGCAAGCGGAAAAATGACTTCGTTGAAATATGAAGGGAAAGAAATGATAGAAAAAGGGAACGGACCGGAATTGAACTGGTATCGAAGTGTGAACAATGATAAATATACCGACCAAAACTATTATGAGCCTACATACAGCAAGCCATTTGTTGTATATAATGTAGACGCAAGCGGAAAATTCGTTACAGTATATGTTGACGCGAAAGCTTCTGTTGCTGCAAGACGTATGGCTTTCGATCTTCCTTATACAGTTAAGTATACAATATATGGCGATGGAACGATTGATGTAGATGCATCGTTCATCAAACCTGCCGAAGCTCAAATCGTACACCGTCTTGGTCTGCAAATGGTGATGCCGCAAGGATACGACAACGTACAATATTACGGACGTGGTCCTCGTGAAAACTATTCGGACAGAAAACAGTCGGCACTCTTCGGTTTATATTCTACTACTGCAAAAGGTATGGAAGAAGAACATTACGTGCGTGCACAAAGCATGGGTAACAGAGACGATGTGCGTTGGTTTACACTTACTGACAGCAGCAATAAAGGATTGAAATTTACATCGAAAGGTCATATGGAATTTAGCGCAATGCACATGACTGATAATGATCTTTGGTCTGTAAAACATGACTTTAAATTAGACAGCATACGCAAGCCTGAGGTATATGTGAATATCGATTGCATACAGCAAGGTTTGGGTAATGCCAGTTGCGGGCCTCTACCTATGGAGCAATATATGATCCCCGATAATGAACCGATAAACTATTCGTTCAGAATAGAATATGTGAAATAATTATCATAACGTAAGTTCTAAATAATTTTGGAGGCATCTCAATTTGAGATGCCTCTATTTTTTGATGCGGTTGTCTCCCAGATATAGCTTGATACAAAAAATCATTTTGTGAAAGCCTAAAGGCTTACAATACAGTAATGGGTGTGTTCCGTTTATCGGCGACGACCAATTTCGCGCATCAATACGGATCGATTTTTTTCGAGGGGGGGCAAGACGAAACGCTTATATTGAAGCAGCGACAAGTCTGCAAAAGATTATACCAAAAGCGATGAGATAGTATAAAGTGCAGATTTTACAACAATGGCAAAATCTGTAAAAACGTAGACCGAATGATCATTCTGATCGTTGGATATTCTTAGTACAAATTAAAAAAGATGACATATATATCATCTGTCATCTTTCTTTATAGTAAGTGGAACTCACGTTCCGTTATAATAGAGGTTATTACCAATCGTCATTCAGGTCTTCTGACGATTTTCTTACGGCATCCATGTCTTGTCGGGTCGCAGATGTCTGTCTTTCTACAGATACGTACGTTCTATCTGCATTCTTTCTATCCGACATGGTAATCGACTGCATTCTTCCACTTGACGGCACTATTGTCCGTTCTCTACCATCTTCCTGCAAAAGAGGCGAACTCTTTTCTGAACGAGAAATAGGTGCCGACACTACGCGCGATTCTTCTTTTTGTTTCTTCGGTACCACCGATCTATATATTTCAGTTTCGACAACCTCATTTATGATATTTTCTTCAGGTTTTACATATGTACTCAATCCGATTCTTTCAGCAACTTTGGGGGATACTTCATACCATTTTTCTCCATTAGGATTTCCATTGTCAATATCAGCGACTCTGAACTCTTGACTAAGAATTTCCGATGTGCGAATTTTGTTCATCAGACCTTGTCCTACTTCAACTCCATTAACGTAGTAGGTAGGTCTGTTTCCAAATTTTGCTCGCAATTCGACCAGCTCCTCAACCGAAACATTCTCTTTCGTTATCAGTTTGTCCCATGCATCCTGAGCTACTTTGTCTTTTTTTAAATTCCGTCGATTTTTTTGAGAGACTCTAAGAGAAAGAGATTCATTACGAGCCTTATCGTTATTTTTAACAACTTCTACTTCATCCAACAATCGGCTGATGTCAGAGGAGGCTTCTTTTATAGTCTTATAGTTACTGGATAAATCAACCATAGCTGATGTCCGTCTGCCGGGTACAGTCCGATCTTTCTTTTCATGTTCCGCAGTCTGGCTCCAAAGGGAGACAGATGACATTAATAACAATGCCGCAATAATTGTATGTAACTTTGAGTTCATGTAGATATGTAGTTTGTTATGTATTAAAACATCTTTTCAGATGCGTCGACTGCAAATATACGGCATTATTAATATAAAGGCAACCGACAAATACACTTTTTACGAACAATATAATGATATTATGCTTTTTTTAGCACAATGGGGGGAGCTCCTCACATTTTTTTGGTATTTTTGTTTACTAAATCACAACTAAAAACGAATAGATCAATGGCAACACCAGCGTTCAAGTATCAGGAAACATTTCCGTTAGGAAAGGATAAGACTGAATACTATTTACTATCCAAAGATTATGTGTCAACAGCCCAATTGGACGGAGAAGAAATATTAAAAGTAGCTCCGGAAGCTTTGACATTGTTGGCACAACATGCTTTTCACAACGTGGAATTTTTACTTCGTCCCGATCATCAGGCACAAGTAGCTAAGATATTATCTGATCCTGAGGCGAGCGATAACGATAAGTTTGTTGCACTTACGTTTCTGCGCAATGCCGAAATTTCGGCGAGAGGCATCCTACCTTTTTGTCAAGATACAGGAACTGCCATTATCATGGGAAAGAAAGGACAAAGCATATGGACAGGCGGTGGTGATGAAGAAGCACTATCGAAAGGTGTTTACAATACATTTACGGAAGATAATCTCCGCTATTCGCAGAACGCTCCACTCAACATGTATGATGAAGTAAATACCGGCTGCAATCTTCCTGCACAAATAGACCTTTATGCTGTAAATGGCAATGAGTATAAATTCTTGTTCGTAGCCAAAGGTGGTGGTTCGGCAAACAAAACGTATCTGTACCAAGAGACCAAGGCTTTGCTGACTCCCGAGAAACTGGAGCCATTCCTTATAGAAAAAATGAAATCGTTAGGAACAGCAGCCTGTCCGCCGTATCACATTGCATTTGCAATTGGGGGCACATCTGCCG
>CALNCC010000111.1 GCA_937875275.1 uncultured Dysgonomonas sp.
AGCTGAGGGTAAGCCCCAGTATATTGATGAGGGTGTATGTCTTGAAACGTAACATCGAACGCAGTGCTAATTGGAGTATTTTTATCATAATACCGTTTTATTTCAATATCAATTCCTGTGCATCTCCAAAATTGTCATATCCCGAAATTATGACTTTATCTCCGGCTTTCAATCCGCCCAGTATCTCATATTTGCGAGGATTCTGACGCCCTACACTGATTTCTGTTTTCACGGCTTTGTCTCCCGCCTCGTTCAGTTTGAATATCCATTGCCCACCCGTAGCCTGATAGAAACTGCCTTTGTCTACTACAACAGCGTCTTCGGGCTGACCAAGCTCTATCTGTATCCGATAGCTTTTCCCTACTCGTATATTGTCGGGCACTTCGTCAACAAACACAAAGTCTACATCGAACTGGCGATCTTTAATCTCCGGATTTATCTTGGTTATTTTCAGTTCGTACTTCTTATCCAAATACATGACTGATGCCGGCAGACCTAACGATATGCGATCTATATAATATTCGCTTACTTTGGTTTTCAGTTTCAGTTCGTCAATTACTTTCAGCTCGCCGATACTCGATTCAGCACCCACTTTGTCGCCTACGGTTACACTTACATGGCTGAGCTGCCCCGAAATGGAAGACCTTACTATCAGATTCTCTAACCGGCTTCTATTGCGAGTGAATCGTTTTTCTTCACGGCGCAGATCGTTTTTCATCAGGTCTTTCTGAATGATATTCATCAACGAATCGTGTTTCAATTCTTCCAACAAAAGTGCAGCATTTTCTTTATTAAAATTATAATCATCTGACGAAATATTGAACTGGGCTTTACTCTTTATTCCCATCTCGTATTCTTCCTTGTCGAGGATATGCTGTTTATGCATCTTCTCCTGATTGTGGAGAGTGGACAAGGTGGTACGGCGTAGCTCCGAACTGCGACGTTCCATCTGCAATACTTTCTCTTCGTAAGACATATTTTGTTTTTCCAACTCATCGGCTTCGTCATTCATTGTCCTCATCAGCTCGGCATTGCTTAATATCAATACCGTATCCCCTTTCTTCAGCATGCTTCCTTCTTCGGCAACAATGCGTTCTACGGTTCCCCCCTCCAATGTGTTTAGGCGGACAACAAGTTTAGGTTGGGCAAGCCCTTCGATGTCGAGATACTCTAAGAATTTATCCTGAGTTATTTCTACGATTTGCAAATTTTCTTCATCGAAGCGCAAGCGAGAAGGGCCTCTCGACACGATGAAAAGATAGATGAAGAATGCAAGCAAGGCAATCGCTGCCAGTATGTAGTATTTATATTTTAGCAAAGGATGCTTTTTTTCTAATTGTATGTCCATTTGTCGTTTATTTTAAAAGTAGTTCGTAATCTTCGGTTAATGTTGTATTCTTCTCGAAATCGTAGAGAGTAATGCTGCGCAGGGTGTAGAATAATCCCCAATAGCTTTGCAGTGCGCTGACATATCCTCGCTTTGCGGCATCTTTTTCTTCGATGGCAGAGTTTAGGTCGAGAATTGTCGATTTGCCTTGCATATAAAGTCTGCGGGCAACAGTGTATCTTCGGTCTGCTGTTTGATCTGTTTTGGCTGCGATGTTCACTTTGTTGCCCTGAATATTGAATTGCTTCACGGCTTTCCGTACATTCATCTCAAAGTTCACTTTATCCTGTTCAATCTGCATATGCACAATATCCCGGTTCGACTCAGCCATGCGTACCCGTCCTTTGCCTCTCCCCCAGTCTAAGATGGGAAGGCTGAACCCTATTTGCACATATTGCTGATTGAGTGGCGAACGATATGTTTCCTTAAAATCTTCTCCCGTTTGCGACAATCCGAATTTGGTATATATATCGGCTTTAAGCCCTCTCTGTGCTTTTGCAGATGACACATCGCGGTCGCTTTCTATCTTGCGGCGTTCCATCGCTATGAAGTCGGGATTATTCTGTATGGCATAGGTCATGGCTTCCTCCATGTCGACAACAAAATCGGGGGTCTTATCCTCGATGATGACCTCGATAACAGAGGTCTCAGAAAGTCCCAAATACGAAATCAACTCTTGCATCGCCTCATCTACATATATTTTCGAGTTCATCATGCTGGTTTCAGAGTTGAGTCTTTGTATCTCCAATTGTAGCATCTCGTTCTCCGAGATTGTGCCTATGTCGTATCTCCTTTTCGCAAACGAATATAAGGTATCCGCATTCGCATAATTGGTACGTGCTATATTCAGATCGGTTTGCGCATTTGCCAAATAGAAAAACTTATTCATGCCTCTTGCTGCTACTAACTCCAATGTTTCCACATAGTTTCGTTTTGCTTCTTCGAAACGCAATGGCTCTACCTTTCGCTCCCATTTCAGAGAGTTATGTCCGAAAAGCGATTGGCTGTAACTTATCGAGAACAGATTGGTATTGTACGAATGGTATCGCTCACTGCCATATATATCTATGCGTTGCACGCTGCTTTCGAGAGAGACCGTCCCTCCTGTCAGTGCTACGTTTTGCGAGAGCGAGAGGTAGCCTTCCGTTGTCAGGCGGTTTTGATCTACATACTTCAATCGTCCGTTTTCGAGGGTTACCGTATTTATCCAATGGTTGAAGTTGGGGGTAGAACGAAAATTCAGCGATGGCAGATAGTTTGCCTTGTAGTAACAATAATTCCAATATGACGAACGAAAGTTGTGTCGAGCCTGAAGTATGTCGGGCGATTGGGTTTGAGCCAAAGCAATAGCCTCATCTATCGTCAGCCTCACGGTATCTTTGTTTTGGCTGTACGCAGAAGGCGGTAAAAGGAATAACAGAAATATTAAATATTGGCACTTAAACATGATAATATATATTTTACAAAGAATGACAAACAAAGAACGTGCCAACAATGATATCAATCTATTACACAGATAATTGTACGCATAGCCGTTTTTCGCTTATGTGTGAATACAAACAATATGCCGTGCACAAGCGCACGCTTTTTTGTGCTATTTTATATGTATCTTAGCGGTACCGAACCAACAACCACAAAAGATGTCTGTAATACAAGCCAAACATGGGAAGATATTGATTGTCGACGACAATGAAGATGTACTGTTTGCCCTCAATACATTGTTGATGCAATATGTTGAGAAAATAAAGGTTACGACCAATCCCGAGAATATAGAGCGATTTGTAAACGATTTTGCTCCCGACATCATATTGCTCGATATGAACTTCAAGAAGGATGTAATCAGCGGCAACGAAGGTTTTTTGTGGCTCGAAAAGATACTGAAAACAGACCCCGAAGCCATTGTAGTATTGATGACCGCCTATGCCGATACAGACAAGGCTGTGCAAGCGATAAAGAGCGGAGCTACCGATTTTATTTCCAAACCGTGGGATAAGGAAAAATTGTTAGCAACAATCAATACTGCTCTCAAACTGAAAGAGTCTCGCCGAGAAGTTGCCTCGTTGAAGAGCAAGGTGTCATCGTTTGCCGCTCATGCTGTCGGGGAGATAATAGGAGAATCAGAGGTTATGCAAAATATCTTCTCCATTATCGAAAAACTCGCCGATGTAGATGCTAACATTCTGATACTCGGAGAGAATGGAACAGGTAAAGATCTGATAGCACACACGATACACAACAATTCGCCACGAGCAGGAGAGGTATTTGTTAGTATCGACTTGGGTGCAGTATCGGAAAGCCTGTTTGAAAGTGAGCTGTTCGGATACGAGCGAGGAGCCTTTACCGATGCGAAGAAAGACAAGCAAGGACGCATGGAGGTTGCATCAGGAGGAACACTCTTCCTCGACGAGATAGCCAATCTTTCTCCGGCAATGCAAGCAAAGATGCTTACCGCCATAGAGAAAAAGCAAATCAGCCGATTAGGGTCTACCAAAATGCTCCCGATTGATGTTCGTTTCCTCAGTGCCACTAATGCCGACATTTACAGTGCTGTTGCAAACGGAGCTTTTCGGCAAGACTTGCTATACCGCATCAATACGATAGAGATCAACATTCCGCCTTTGCGCGAGCGAGGCAACGATATTCTTCTGCTTGCTGAGTTTTTCTTAGAGAAGTTCCGTAATAAATATAAGAAAGAGATACGAAACATATCAAAAGAGGCTACGCGTAAACTGTTTGCCTACAAATGGCCGGGCAATGTACGTGAATTGCAAAACGTAATTGAACGCGCCGTCATTTTATCTCCACACCGAATGCTGGCAGCCGAAGATATTATATTATCTTCGACAGAAAACATGCGGGGGAGCACTTCCGACGAACTCAATCTGGAGACATTGGAACAAACTGCCATAGAAAAAGCGCTGAATATCAGTAACGGGAACTTGACAAAAGCTGCCGAAATGTTAGGTATAAGCCGCTTTGCCCTGTACAGGAAAATAGGTAAGAAATGAAAAAGACGAGTGCCTATCTGATTCTTAAAATGATTCTTGTTGTACTATTGGCAACAGGGACAGGAGTCTGTATTGTGTTCGAAAAATATATGATTGTTTCGCTGCTTGTGCTATTCATCATCGCAATGGTATACAATATTGTGCAATCGTATACGCAAACCGGAAAAGACATGCAACGGTTTGTAAATGCCATCCGGTTCAATGAATTTAATATTTCGTTCAAAAACTCTGTAAAGAAAGGCTTGGACGAAGACCTTGAGGTTGAGATGGCCAAAGCCATAAGTATGTTTAATGAGCGTGTGATGAAGAAGGAAAGCGAGCTCAATTTCTACGAAATTTTGCTGAACAGGATAGATCATGCGATAATAGCTGTAAATGTTTCGGAAGAGATTATCTGGATCAATAAGATTGCGACCGACCTGTTAGGAAGGCCTCATCCTCGCCGGCTCGACGATCTGGCTGCGGTGGAGGTTGATCTCCCTATCACACTGCGGCTATTGACTCCCAAAGATGTGCAGACCATAAAAATACAAGATGCGAACAATGACATACACCTCGCCATCGGGGTCTCGTCTGCCAGCATCAGAGGGGAGCAAATCAGAATATTCAGTCTGAAAGATGTGCAACCCCTGTTAGACAAGACAGAGAGTGATGCATGGAAAAAACTGATACGGATACTGACTCACGAAATGATGAACTCGATAACTCCGATTATCTCTCTTGCCGAGACTTTTTCGGAGCAAGAAACCGATGCCTTCGATGCCGAAATCATGACCAAGGCAATGCAAGTGATTCATCGACGTAGCAAGAGCCTTGTCGGTTTTGTGAACAACTACAAGCAATTGTCTCATATACCTGTTCCCCAGAAGACGAATTTTGTAGTTGCAGAAATGATAGAAGACATTTATCATCTGCTGAAAGCACAGAACATTCTGTTCACGTATGATGTTAATCATCCCGGAATGACAATTACAGCCGACAGAGGACAATTGGAGCAGGTGTTGATAAATCTGATAAAAAACGGTGCTGAGGCAGTGGAATCGAGCATCTCGTCTCCCCATATACAGGTAATCGTAGACAAAGACGAATATCAGCATCCGTTGATACATGTGTCGGATGATGGAGCAGGGATATTGCCCGATGTATTGGATAAAATATTCATCCCATTCTTTACCACAAAGGCAAAAGGTTCGGGCATCGGACTGAGTATGTGTCGCCAGATCATCAACGCTCATGGTGGAGCATTGACCGTAGTATCTGAACCCGATCAAGGGTCGACTTTCACAATCCGCTTGTAAATTTCACAACTTCTCTCTGAAAAAAAATAGATACCTTTGTGAATCTAAATTAAAGAATCAGACCCTTTGGGTTTCATCGTTTTATGGAAAGATTTAAAGGTATTGCGTGTGCGTTGATCTCTTCGGCAACATTCGGACTGATCCCCCTGTTCACTATTCCTCTGATGGCAGAGGGCATGACGGAGTCGTCTATCCTGTTCTATCGTTTCCTATTCTCTGCGCCTCTGATGGCTGTGATATGCCTTATCAAAGGAGAAAGTTTCCGTATCTCTCGCCGACAGATAATTCCGTTACTTATACTCAGCGCATTGTATGCCGGCACAGCTCTTCCGTTGTTGTATGCTTATCACTATATCCCCAGCGGATTGGCGGTTACAATTCATTTTCTTTATCCCATATTAGTTGCTTTCATTATGATTGCTCTATTCAAGGAAAAAGGATCGTGGTATATATTTCTCGCTGCCGCGCTGTCTGTTATCGGAGTCGCATTTCTCTGCTGGACAGGATCGGACGGCATTCGATGGTGGGGTATATTGTTGGCATTCTTGTCGGTATTGGCGTATGCCGTATATATTGTTATACTCAACAAGACGAAGGCTATCAGCAATCTGAGCGCGGGCACAATGACATTCTACATCCTTGCGTTCAGCATGGTCAATTTCTTTTTATACACACTGTTTACCGAAGGAT
>CALNCC010000112.1 GCA_937875275.1 uncultured Dysgonomonas sp.
CATTTTGTTTATTCTTGTCTCGTCCAAGTTTGCCGTAGCGCACCTTGCACGATTCGGCAACGTCATACACCAAACCAAGACCTTGTATGTCTTTCGTAATAGTGCGACCACCAAACGGCACAACAGAGATAAAGCGCAACAGCCCATCTTTATATATTGTTATGGATGTTGCTCCTCCACCAAAGTCGACCAAAGCACATCCGGCTTCCCGGTCGGCTTCTTCGAGCAACAAAGCTCCCGATGCAATAGGTCCGGTTATGTATCCGACAATATCAATGCTACATTTTTCCGATATAGCTTTCACCAAACTGCTCTTTATGCTCGGGCGTCCGACAACCAACATATAGCGAACCTCTATTTCGTAAGCTTCTTTACCTATCGGATCTTCCACAGGTTCTCCGTCGAGAAAATATTGCGGAGACGATACGCCATAGTTCGTAAAAAACTCTGGTTTACGCTGTTTAGCCTGTTGTTCGAGCTTGTCCAACAAGTCTATCGTTATCGTTTCTTTTTGCCCAAATGCTTTCGATTCGGAATGCTCAATCGCGCTCAACGATTTGCCCGACACGGCGACATAGGCTCGTCCGATTTTTTTTCCTGTTTTATTCTCAAGCAAACTGATCAGTTTTTTCACTTTTCCTGCCGCTTCGTCGATATTATAAATAGCTCCGTATCTGACCGACGACTCAGACGGGATTGTCTCAGATGCAAGAATGGTTACCACTCCCTGATCGTTTTTACGACCTAAGATACCGACAATTTTCGATGTCCCTAACTCTATACTTACAACAAATCCAGTCTTATCCATTATTTTTCCTGTTTTGTGGCTTACTTAATTTTCTCTCTTTTTTTCAACGCTTCGTTCCAACAACCTGTTCGTCAAACTTCAAGTTTATTTCTTTATACTTATTCCACCCGATATTATTCTGTCCCTTCTTGTAGAAAGACATCAGCCTATCGAGTTTCGCCTCGTAGCCCGACAATGATCCCAATATAATTTCCTGATCACCGACACGGGGTATAAATTTAACATCCTTGTTGGGTAGAACTACAATCTGCTCAATCTGAGCATTCCAAAACTTATCCTCTTGCAAAAATAATGCAAATTTATATAACTCTTCTTTTGCAAATGCTTCTTTTATTGCACCTGTTGCCAATGGTATATAAGCTGCAAAATGCCGCGACACGGGAAACCGTTCTCCCTCGCTGTCTATATAATAATTTTCTCCGCCATCCGCCATCACTCTCAGCACGGGCACGCGCTCTTCTACGGCAACACAAACAACGTGATTGCCGGTAATATATACTTTGGCGTCTTTCACCACCTGACTGCTCAGTACTGCTTCCTGAATCTCATAGGTATTTATTTCTGCGAGCGATTTCCCCGATGGATTCAGCTTCTTTGCATCAAGTATTTTGATCAGTTCATCGGCTGTTATGGATTTCGCATTCGACTCGTCATCAAAAACGACTTCTACACCTGCACAAATTCCCTCCATAGGCTTGTCCTTCGTCCAGAAAATGGCGAAGAATATATAACCTATCAGTAGGAGTAACCCAATTGCAACCAATGCTTTTTTCATCACTTATCCTCCAATATAGTTTTTATCTGCCCCAACAATTGATCGATATCTCCTGCCCCTATTGTCAGCAAAACTTCTATGTCGGTCTTGTTCTTCAACAGGTCGAGGAGGTCTTCTTTTCTGCAAAGAGTTTTCCGACACGTTACTTTGTCGAAAATAATTTGCGACGTAACTCCCTCGATAGGTAATTCTCTCGCCGGATAAATGTCGAGCAGTATCAATTCGTCTAACAAGGATAGACTTTTTGCGAACTCATCGACAAAATCTCTTGTTCGTGTATAAAGATGAGGCTGGAATACCCCTGTTATCTTTTTGTCGGGATATAGTGCTCGCACCGAAGTTATGCTTGCTTCCAATTCTTGCGGATGATGCGCATAATCGTCGATGAAAACAACGCGATCAGTCTTCAACAAGAAATCGAAACGACGTTTTGCCCCTTGGAAGGTTGCCATTGCATTACGCAATTCGTCAGCACCCACTCCGTTGAGCCAAGCAAGAGCCATAGCCCCTATTCCGTTCTCGATATTTATTTTTACAGGAACACCAAGATGTACCGATTTCACCACCTCGTTAGGCGTTACAAAGTCGAATATAATCTCTCCATTCCCTATCTTTATGTTTTGTGCATGAAAGTCTCCTTTGTCTAACGAATAGGAGTATACTTTCACGTCTTTATTTGTTTGCACATCTAATCGTGCTCCGTGCTTCAGCACCAAAGCCCCACCGGGTTGAATCAGACTTGTGAATTTCTCGAAACTTTTCACATATTCTTCTTCCGTACCGTATATATCTAAATGGTCGGGGTCGACAGACGTAATCAATGCCATGTGTGGATGAAGCCAATGAAACGAGCGATCATATTCGTCTGCCTCAACTACGGTGAACTCGCTTTCATCGGATAAAATAAGGTTTGTTCCGTAGTTTTTGAGTATCCCTCCCAAGAACGCATTTACCTTGAGATGCGATTGGTGCAAGATGTGAGCCAGCATGCTCGATGTAGTTGTTTTGCCATGCGTACCGGCACAACACAACGCCTTGCTGTATCGGGTAATCAAGCCTAAGACTTGTGCTCGCTTCTGCATCTCGAATCCATTGTCGGCGAAAAACAAATATTCTTCGTTGGTCTGAGGAACGGCAGGTGTA
>CALNCC010000113.1 GCA_937875275.1 uncultured Dysgonomonas sp.
AAATGGTGTTATTAAAGAAACAGGCAGCCATCTACGTCCCGGTGGGATGAAGAATAAAATAGAAGGGCTATTGAAATAAGGCTTGGGATTTATTTTGTACTTTCGTTACTTTTTAAATAGAAAAAATGAAAATGATGAAAATCAGATTATGTGTAGTTCTTGTTCTATCTCTTGTGTTGGCAGGATGTTCGGCAAAAGATAAGTATGTTGATTTGAAAGTCCTTCTCAGGATTGATGAGTCTTATCTCACAAACCGATCCAGACATTATACTTTTCAGCGAAGTTGGTGGAGCAAATAAAGAATTTATACCGCAGTTGTTAGATTCATTAAAGGCTATCGATAAGATATACTATGGCGAAACAAGTGGGCAGAGTGCCGGATTTATCTCGAAATATGAGATCGAAAGCCAGCAATTATGTTGTTTCCCCGACGACAAAGGACCTATCGTTAAGGCTCGTCTCAATGTGGGAGGAAATACATTGATTGCATATTCTGCACATTTAGATTACAGATATTATGAATGCTATCTCCCTCGTGGATATAGTGGTACTACATGGAAAAAACTTGATGCCCCTGTTCTTGATGTTGACTCCATCCTTGACGCAAACAGAATGTCGCAACGCGATGAGGCGATAGCCGCTTTCAGAGAAGATGCGAAGAAAGAAATAGAAAACGGCAGTCTTATTATATTGGGTGGCGACTTTAACGAGCCGTCTCATTTAGACTGGCAGGCAGACACGAAAGACTTGAGAGATCATAACGGGTTGGTTCTAAATTGGGATTGTTCGATAATGCTTACCGAAATGGGAATGATAGACTCTTATCGTGAGCAATATCCCGATGCGGTAAAATATCCGGGAGTTACTTTCCCTTCGGCGAATAAATATACCGAAATAAGCAAACTGACATGGGCACCCGATGCTGACGAAAGAGAGCGGATAGACTTTATATATTACTACCCGAATGCGGCATGGTCGTTGAATACGACTGTTATTGTCGGACCCGAAGAAACGATTCAATCGAGCAAAGTAAAAGAAAAAGATTCTGAAGACCCGTTTATCGTTCCCACAGGCGTTTGGTTTACAGATCATAAAGGGAATATGGCAACCTTTACGATAAAAATAAAGACTGATAAATAAAGATTTAAAATATCGAGAATGACTATACAAGATCTAAAAACAGATAACTTCTTTCTTCTGGCAGGACCATGCGTTATCGAGGGGGAAGAGATGGCATTGCGTATTGCCGACGCATTGGTCAACATGACATCGAAATTGAACATACCTTATGTTTTCAAAGGCTCGTATCGCAAAGCCAATCGTTCACGCGTGGACTCTTTTACCGGCATTGGCGACGAAAAGGCACTGAAGATATTGGAGAAGGTGGGTAAAACGTTCGGCATACCCACAGTTACTGATGTGCACGAAACGCATGAGGCAACTTTGGCTGCCGAGTATGTGGATGTATTGCAAATTCCGGCATTTCTGTGCCGTCAGACCGAATTGCTTATAGCTGCTGCCCAAACGGGAAAAGTTGTAAATATCAAGAAAGGGCAGTTTCTTGCTCCGGCAGCGATGACGTTTGCTGCGCAGAAGGTGATCGATTCGGGAAACAATAATGTGATGCTTACCGAGCGTGGTATGACATTCGGTTATTCAGACTTAGTGGTTGATTTCAGAGGAATACCCGAAATGAAAGAGTTTGGATTTCCTGTCATCTTAGATGCAACGCACTGCCTGCAAAAGCCGAATCAATCGTCGGGCGTAACAGGTGGTCAGCCGGCATTGATAGAAGCGATGTGTAAAGCGGGTATTGCAACAGGTGTCGACGGTCTGTTTATGGAAACACATTTCGATTGTGCAAACGCACTTTCCGATGGGGCAAATATGTTACCGCTCGATCAGATGGAAGGCTTGTTGACTCGCCTGACAAGATTGAAAGCAGCCTTATAACAATGAAGATCGACGTTTGCCTTTCTCCGGCTCTCTATCCGTTCTATTCTGAAAATGAACAGGAAACAATCGTCGTTGTAGTGGATATATTCAGGGCATCTACCTCTATGTGTGCAGCTTTTGGCAATGGGGTTGACGAGATCATTCCTGTGGCAACGATCGAAGAGGCAAAGGAGTATAAAGTAAAAGGCTATTTAGTGGGGGCAGAGCGCAATGTGATGCGCTGCGATTTTGCCGACTTTGGCAATTCGCCGTTCGACTATACACCTGAAAAGGTGAAAGATAAAACGATTGTTTTCACAAC
>CALNCC010000114.1 GCA_937875275.1 uncultured Dysgonomonas sp.
GGTTTTTGTCGTATGTTATTTCTTTATACCAGCACGAGAGAATCTCATTTTCCATTCGGTCGTATACGCCTTTTCTCTTGTCGCTGTCCGTTACAAAGAATATGTTGAGGTCTTTATCGTATGTTATTTCTTCATACAAGCATGAGATAAGCTCATTTCCCATTCGGTCGTATACGCCTTTTTTCTTATCGCTGTCCGTTACAAAGAATATGTTTTGCTTTTTATCGTATGCTATTTCTTACTCGATTTTTGTGTACATGCACGGTACTATTTCATTTCCCATTTTGTCGAATACACCATACGTTCCGTCTTTCTCGACAATGAATCCGTCTTTCGGTGTGTTGGCAAATATCGGTAAGGTCATTAATAAGTAGAGGTATAACAGTGCGAATCTTTTCATAATATATAAATTTTAGTAATTAAATATACTTACATAACGCAAAGGCGGCTTTTTTTATAACATCGTTTATTGTGAAAATAAAGAAAAAAGGAGAATAGGGAAAAGTATGCTAATAAAGCGAAAATGTTTGCGTACACACAAACTTATTTATTATATTTGTAGAAACATCATTAGGTACAAAAACGAAAATATTATCATGAAAAAGCATTTGACATCTTTGCTGTTATTCTTCTTTTTGGCGGTGTCGGCATGGGCACAAGATCGCCCCGATCCGCAGTCGCCACCCGATGCAAACGAGAAATTTAAGGTCGGTATGGCGGGGTTCACCTTCGTTAAGTTCGATATAGACAAAACGTTGGAGACGATGCAGCGCGCCGATGTGCATTATCTGTGCATCAAAGATTTTCATTTGCCGTTCAACAGTACCGACGAACAGATAGCGTCGTTTCACGCCAAGCTGAAGGCGAAAGGTGTTACGGGCTATGCCGTAGGCCCTATCTATATGAAGAGCGAAGAGGAGGTAGACAAAGGCTTTGAGTATGCCAAGCGAGTGGGCGTGAAGCTGATAGTGGGTGTGCCCAACGTGGAGTTGTTGCCCTATGTAAACAAAAAAGTGAAAGAGTACGACATGAAATATGCCATCCATCTGCACGGACCCGATATAGAGCTGTATCCCGATGCCGAAGATGTGTGGAAACATACCAAAGACCTCGATGCGCGTATGGGCATGTGTCTCGATATAGGGCACGACCTGCGCAATGGCAAAGACCCTGTTGCCGATCTGAAAAAGTATAAGAGCCGTGTTTTTGATATTCACATCAAAGACGTTACAGCAGCTTCGAAACAAGGATATTCGGTTGAGATAGGACGAGGAATTATCGACTTCCCTGCATTTGTGAAAATGTTGCGCAAGGTAGGTTACACGGGCGTGTGCAGCCTCGAGCATGAGCGCAATATGGACAACCCGTTTATGGGAATAGCCGAGTCGATAGGATACTTTAGAGCGATGATAAAAGCGACGAAATAATTTTTTCATTTGTAGATTGTTTGTGTTTGTAAATTGAGAGGAGAAATGCCGCACGGTATTTCCCCTCTTTTTGTTTTTTTAAGAATAAAATATTTTGATCGTATAAATTATTTCATAGATTTGCATTCTACATCGTGTAGAATTAATGATTGTTATTGTAGAACGAAGTGCGAATAACGTAGAATTATGGTAAAACTGTCGAATAGTGAAAAGCAATTAATGGATCTCATCTGGGAACAGGGCGATCTGTTTATGAAAGATATAATAGAATCGTACCCCGACCCCAAGCCCGCGGCAACGACGGTGGCAACGCTGCTCAAGAGGATGCAGGACAAAGGGTTTGTGGGATATCGCCTCTTTGGCAATTCGCGCCAATACTATCCGCTGGTGGCACGAGAGAGCTATTGCTCGCTGCACATGAATGAGCTGATCGAAGATTTTTTCGACAATTCATCGTTCCGCTTTGCATCGTTCTTTACACGCCGGAGCGACATGAGCGAAGCCGAACTCGAAGACCTGAAACGTATTGTTGAACAAGAAATAAAAAAGAAAAAACAATGATACTCTATATCGCCAAAGTACTTATTTGCCAGTCGCTGCTGATGCTCTCATATCGGGTGCTGCTGCACAACGAAAGAATGAATCGTTTCAAACGGGTTTACCTCTTGTCGGCTATCGCATTATCTTTCCTTGTGCCGTTTGTAGACTCGCCCATGCCGGCTATGCCGCAAGCCAAAGCGCTGATAGATATGCGCATAGAGCCTGTATATACATCTGTGGCAGACGAGATGGAGATTGTTCCTCTGTCTGTTCCTCAAGCGATGGTCGCCCATGCGGAGATTACGCCTGTGGCAACGGTTGACGAGGCGAGCGAGGTGTCGCTCACTCACATTCTGATTGCAGTATATGCATTGGTTACATGCACACTGTTGGTGCGCCTTGTGAGAGACGTGAGCAAGATGATGCGTCTCATCCGTCGGTCGCCACAGATAAAGAGGGGCGGATATACGATAGTGCTCTTGGAGAATAAAAGCGAGATATGCAGCTTTCTCCATTATGTAATGCTGCCGAAAGACGATTATCTGAATCGTAAAATAAGTGGAGATATCTTGGCACACGAGGTGGCTCATGTCAGGCAACGACATTCGTGCGACGTGCTCATCGTCGAGCTGCTGTTATGTTTGCTCTGGTTCGACTTGCCCCTTTATTTCTACAAAGCATATATGAAAATGAACCATGAATACTTGGCAGATGAGGCCGTAGCTAAAGCCTCTGACGACCTGTCGCAATATCAATACCGGTTGATAAATATTGCAGGCAGCAAATCGGACATGCGTCTGTCCAGCGGTTTCAGCTATAAAACAACTAAACAAAGATTAATTATGATGACAAAAAACACGACACGGAAGAAAATCTTGTTAAAACAAACCCTTGTGTCAGCTCTAACCATATCGGCGGTGCTTGTCTTGGGAAATACACCCACACAAGCCTCGTCCGAAGAAAGAACGGTATATTATGTAGATCAGTTGGCGAAGATAGAAGGGCATGACAATCTTATAGACACCAATGACGTAGATGTGAGCAAATTGTGGGATGCTGTGCGCCAGTTGACTCCTGAGCTGGCGGGTTCGTCCGATGATAAATTGGATGGAAAATCTAAAATGCTTAAAGTTGACACCTCGGGAATACACAATCGGAATTTTGTTATTCTAACAGCCGATTCGATTAGGGTATCAAATGACATGATGTACCTGAACAATGCTACTGTTGAATTTCGCCATTCTCCTGTTCCTAAGGGAGACTCTATTCAATATACTGTGTCTACGATGTCGGCAGATGAATTAATAATGAATACAAAAAAGATGGGAGTAGAGGATATGCCCCATTTAGGGTTAGTGAAACCTGAAACGTTGTCTGCGAAGGAACGTACGCTGACAATACACAAAAGCGAGCAGGAAAAAGATCGTTCATTCGACATTGATCCAAGAGCTATTTCTTCGATAGGAGGTGCTCCTCGTAAACTGCAAGACTTGTCGTTAGATTTTGTGAAAAAATGGGACGAATCTTCAGCATATACAGTCTGGATTGATGATGAGATAGTGAAAGATTTTAAGACAGCTGATTATGATTGGAGTGAATTGAAAAATAATTGGTTTATAGAGGTTTATAGTTTTTCTACATATAATCATTCAATCAAGTCTCATGTCTACTTAGCCACGCCTGACTATCTGACCCGAAGAACCAATGAAGGGCATTTCAATTATCAGTTCGATGCAGATGATAAATCAGTTGCATCCCGATATGCTTATAATAGAAGTCGGTATTTTGTTAGTGGGGCTATGTCAGGAAATACAGTTCGGGGGTATCCGATAAAGGTGGCGGGAATATATTCCGAAAAAGATCTGAAAGAGTGGGAGGGTAATCAATATACAATTTGGATTGACGACGAGAAGGTCGGCGATTTTAACGTGGCAAACTACAGCTGGGATCAACTAAAAGAATATCACGTGATGATGCAGCAAAAGCTTAACATCAAGGGCGATGATCGGACTGGTATCTATCTGGTAACGCCCGATTATCTGAACAAGAGGATAAAAGAAAAGCATAAGAATTACTTGAGATATGGCAAGAAAGATTGAGTAACTGAGGTTTTTAATGCAAAGTGTTGCAGGCATGTCTATTCGCAGATGTGCCTGTTTCTTTTCAGTCCTAAATAGACGCAAAACACAACGAATGCAATTGCGGAGACGATCCATGACGCCCATTGCGTCGTAGTTCCCTCATACCATACATTTACGTTGCCCGATGAGGAAACAGCAACATCGACCAGCCCGTTCTCGCTTTCGGAGACATCTGCCGGCACGCCGTTTATCGTTGCCGCATATCCTTTGTAGTGGAATAGGGGCAATTCGACAATGTCGGGGGTTGTTGCCGCAACGGTAAAAGACACGCTTCTGCCATTCCTTTCCATTCCTGATATTCGGGTGTTTGCATTGTTGCATGCAATCGAATCATTCCGCTCGTTGATGCGGAACGGAGATCCGAATTTCGCAGGAACATATTCACATCCTCCACCTAAGTCATAGTTGTATATCGTTGTGTTCTCTATGTAATCTTTTTTATTACAATTCTTTAATCGATAGTCCGAGCTGTGTATTATGATAATCCCTGTACATAGCAGCATGATAACGATGCGTACAAGCAAACGTTGTTTCGACTCCTTGAAAATAACGCTCAGATAGAAAGCTGTCGCAACAGCAAAAAACAGAGAAGCAAACTCGAAAAGCCGCCAGGGGAATTGAAGATAAGACAGTTGATTGAACGGAAATCGTGCCCAAGGAAAGATCGATGACGAGGCAAGGATGCAGCTCAAGCCCAAGACAACGCCGATATCTGTATATTTCAGTAGGCGATTATTTGTCCAACTCGAACGGATGAATATGCGAAGCAGAATGCCTGTAACCAATAGAATGCCGACACTTGGCGCAGGGCTGCCTGACAGAGGCAACAAACCTTGCAGCAGAGATAGGAAAGATAATTTTGCTTTGTGAGGGACTGCCCACTGGTTTGTGTCGAAAAGAAAAGTTCCCGAACTCATTTGTTCCAGTAGCGGAACGACAAATGCAGCTGCGAGCATGATCGTTGCCACGCCTGCACCTATGAGATATGCCAACCGCAGAGGCTCTTTCAATATTCGTTTGTATGAGGCGGCAACAATCAGCAGCACAAGTGCAAATGTGAGTACCGATGCCAACAGGTGCGAAAATATCAGCAATGTGAATCCGATAGAGATCACATGCCATTTCTGCTTGAAGGCGGGAGAATACAGAATGTAATACAACCCAAGCAAGGCGATGGGCAGGAAGGTAAACGACAGAGCCTCGCCCAATGCTGCTCGCTGATAGAGGTCTAACAGGCGATATGCCGAGAAAGTGTAAAGTAACGAAGCCGTAAAAGCGATGAAGTGGCAACCATATATTTTTCGCACGGCATGATAGGTCAATGTTCCGCAAAGAATGGTCATTGTCATCAACATAGTTCTGTATGCCGCAATGTCGCCGATGAGATTTGCCAGTGCCGCAAAAGGAGTCAGAAGGATGTTAGGATAGAACACATTAGACAGATAACCATACCCATTGGCTGCCGTATAGTCTGTGTAGAACGGGAATGAGCCGTCGGCAATAGCAGCCGCCAATGCCTTGAATCGCCGCATGTGGAAATAGAAATCGTCTCCGCAGTAAATGGGCGAGTAAGACAAATCGACCAACGCCGAAAGGATGAACAAACCAACCAAGAAAAACGGGTAGCGATTGTCTCGGTTGGCAGTCAGTGAGTTTGTCGGCTTCACTTTTGCTTGTTATAGTGTTGCATGATGTCGCTTAGTGTAGTGATGTTTTCCTGCACAAATTCCTCAAACTCTTTCTCGCTCATGTGCAACACGGCAGAGTCTTTTTGGCACAAGAAATCGAAAACATCGGAACACATCATCGCCGCATTCAGCGAGTCTAAGCCGCTTGCCATCGAAGCTTTCATGCAGGCTGCGATATTCTCCTTCCTCATTTCATCGACAGACAGTTGTTTCTTACAGGCAACTAACATGACGGCAAAACAGATAGCCGATAATAATACTATTTTCTTCATTCGATTGTGATATATTTATTGTTAAAGATTTATGTCCATGTTCTTCGGATACTTGACGCTGTAACTGATCTGATACACTTTCGTCTCTCCGGCTTTCAGCTCTTCCTCCCAAGTGATGACGCCCGTCTCGCCTCGGTTGAGGGTTGGCTTGGTCGTCTCTTTCTCGTTCAGTTCCACCGTGATGTCTTTCTGTGTCGAGCGCGGATACTGATCTTTGAGCGTCATTCTTATCGGTGTATTCTGATTGTTGCGGACAGTCAGTTTGTAGGCAAACACCTGTTTGATGTCGTTGCCGAATGTTTTTTTGCTGCTGAAGTCATTCACCTTCTCGCGCTTTACCGATACACGCTTTTCGGTGCCTAAGGTCAGGTTGAGGGTGTCTGACGTGGTGGATGCGTTGATGCGGCTTTCGCCCACGTAAGTGCCGTCGTATGTTATGTTTGCCTTTCCGCTCAGCAGGTTCAGCTGTTGCCAGTTGGCAATGTCGGCGAGCAGATAGGTTTCCGTATCCAATTTCGGCGCACAGTAGTAGCGATATGTAGCCTCTATGTCCTGCGATTTCAGGTCGAAACTCTGTTCCTTGCCATTGCCCGGCACGTTAGACTGCATGTCTATGGCATAGGTAATATTCATCGAATTGTCCGACTCGGATATGTAGCCAAAATCGTTGTCCTCAAACACGGGTGCATCAGAATAGCCTGTTTGTCTTGCAATAACTCCCGGCACAACTCCCGCAAGCGAATTGCTGATGCTGGTGGCGGGATCATCTAATTGGTGAATCTCTACATTGCTGATGGCTGCTGTAACGCTTATTCTTTTTTGTTGCCCGTTGCCTGTTATTACATATTGATTTTCGTCCAAAAACCAAGCATTGAATATTGGAGCCGTTTTGCCGTTGCTCGGCGTGGCTGTCGATAAGGTCAGTTTTACTTTATTCCAATCTAAGCCTGTCGTTTGGCGCACTTTCGCTTTCGAGACAATCTTGATCGGTTTGGCAGTCGATGCTATATTGATGTCGTAGTATGGTATCCATCCCGCACCACCCGTATAGTAGCTGATGATGAAGCTGCAAGCGGTAGCCGCCGGAGCCGACAGACTGAGTTTGAGTATCCCCGAATTTTGATTGTGTTTCGTTTTCTCCTGATCTACCTGATCTTCGAGGCGGTCTATTATTTCCTCCAGATTTTCTTTTTCTTTTCGGTCGGCAATGCGATTGGCTTCCAGCTCCGACGATTTTTCATCGAAGTATTGCATTGTCATCATCAGTTCGTCGATATTCAATCCTTTCTCCGAGCCCGATACATTTTTCTCGATGCTCTTAGTGAGGATGTTCGATAAGTCGGCGTTTACTTTCAGGCGGGTCTCTATCCGTTGCAGTTGGTCTTGGCACATCTTCAACGAATCTTCCATTATGTCCAACTTCGGGCTGCTTGTCTTTCCCGACATGTAGTCGATCGAAAACTCGTTGGACGAGACTATAACGCCATTCGATGCCTTTATCTTCAAGCTGTTTTTGTCAATCAGAGGACTCAGTCCTTCTATCTTTATTTCGTTTACCCCCTTCTCCAGATTTGCTGTTGCCGTATGGGTCAGTTCGGCTCCACGAAAAAATACGGTTGCTTCCTTGATGGTCGATTTCACCGCTTTGGTGTCATCATCGGCAAAGGCTTGCCCTACACTTAGCAGGCAGGCAGCCACGATGGTGAGGAATGTTTTTGTTTTCATGTTCATATAGATTTAATAAATAGCACGTAGCGCGTCAGTCGATAATTATTATACTTGCCGATTCTATCTGTCCACCCATCGGCGGATTGCGTTTCGACAGTTTCAGTTCCACCTTCTCTATTTGCGGATAAGAGCTTTTTATTCGTTTCACTATTCTGCCCGCCACATGCTCCAGCAATTGAGACGCAATGCTCATCTCTTCCCCTACAAGGTGCAGCAGGTCGGCATAGCTTATCGTGTGTTCGATGCAGTCGGTCTCGATAGCGTCAGATAGATCGACCTCTATTTTCAGATTTACGGTAAATTCGTTTCCCACTATTTTTTCCTGCTCCATCACCCCGTGATGTGCATAGAAGACAGCGTTGTCGAGTTGTATATACGTTTTCACTCAGATATCGGGTTTATGTAAATGTATGTTACTATATTAGCCCGTATTTGAAAAATATATAATAAGGCTATATTTGTTTCTACAAAGCTAAGTTTTTTTCTTTACATTTGTAAGAATATAGCATAGGGGATTTGCGTAAAAAAACGG
The DNA here is from genome assembly GCA_937875275.1 of uncultured Dysgonomonas sp. GTDB lineage: Bacteria > Bacteroidota > Bacteroidia > Bacteroidales > Dysgonomonadaceae > Dysgonomonas. Next base: position 8,329 of record CALNCC010000114.1, read on the forward strand.
AGAAGTGGAGAGTGTTCTAAGAAAGCTATATATCGCAAACACACATAAGAAACTATAACAATACAATGAAATTTGCCATGCTGAAAAGAAAGAATAAAGGAGATTTTACCTCCCACAATCACAGTGTGATATCGAAGGGGACGGTAGTTCGAGGAGATTTGTCGGGCGACGATTGCTTCCGGATAGAAGGAATCGTAGAAGGTAATATTATCTGTAAGAATAAGATAATAACCAGTGCAGGCAGCCTTGTGAAAGGACAAATAGAGTGCACCACCATAGATGTGATGGGCAAAATTGAAGGTGATATTTCTTGCACCGAAGACATTATTTTAAGATCTTCGTGTGTGCTGATTGGCGACGTAAAGGCAAGAGCCATTCAGGTTGAAACAGGAGCTGTGTTCGAGGGTTCGTGCTCTATTGTCAACGAATCGGAGATCGCTCCTCAAGAAGAGGAATCTAAGTAAAAAATTATATAATACGATGAGTAATTCGATAATCCATAAACGCCTCACCCTCCTCCGACAGTTTATGGAGGAGAAGGCATTGCATGCATTCATAATACCCAGCACCGATGCGCATCTGAGCGAATATCCGGCTTCACACTGGGCATCCCGCGAGTGGATAAGCGGTTTCACCGGATCGGCAGGAACGATAGTAGTAACAAACCGAAAAGCCGGACTATGGACAGACTCCCGCTACTTTCTGCAAGCCGCGAACGAGCTCGAAGGTACGGGCATCCAACTGTTTAAGGACGGAGTAGTAGGCACACCAAGCATCGAACAATGGTTGGCGTCGGAGCTTGCTGCCGGCGACACTGTCGGCATCGACGGAGCGGTATATGCCGCCAAGAGTGCGATGGGGCTGACCCACAAACTGAATATACACAACATACGCCTCGTCAGCGACTACGACCCCTTTGCCGTCATTTGGGACGATCGTCCGGCGATACCTGATAATAAAATATTCGTACTTCCCGAAAAATATGCAGGAGAAGCGGCACACAGCAAGATCGACCGCATAGCCAAAGCCGTGAAGACTTACGGTGCAGAGTCGTTGCTCGTGGCATCGTTAGACGCCATAGCGTGGATATTCAACATACGTGGCAATGACGTGAAGTGCAACCCCGTGGCAGTGTGCTTTGCCTATGTGTCGGAGGCAGAGACGGTATTGTTCATCAATCCCGATAAACTGACCGACGAGGTGGCTCGCTACCTGAGAGACGAAGGCGTCATTATTGCCGACTACGAAAAAGTATACGACTACACATCGCGCCTCAAAGACAAGGCGGTATATATAGATGGAAATAAAATAACATTCAACCTCTACAATTGCATCCCTGCCCGTTGCCGTGTCATAGACGGACTGTCGCCGGCCGATGCGATGAAAGCCGTGAAGAACGACGTAGAGCAAGACGGTGTGCGCCGAGCGATGGAGCGCGACGGTGTTGCCCTTGTTCGTTTTCTGATGTGGTTGGAGCAGGCTGTCGGCAAAGAGAAGGTGGAGGAAATAGACATCCCCGCCAAGCTTGTCGAATACCGCAGCCGGCAAGAAAATTATGTAGGCGAAAGCTTCGATACCATATCGGGCTATGCCGCTAACGGAGCCATTGTGCACTACCATGTGTCGCCCCAAAGTTCGCTCGATGTAAAACCCGAAGGGCTTTTCCTTATCGACTCGGGAGCACAATATTTCGACGGCACCACCGACATCACCCGCACCATTGCTATGGGCGCGCTCACTCCGCAGATGAAGGAAGACTATACCCTCGTCCTCAAAGGACATATTGGCATCGCAACCGCCATCTATCCGCAGGGAACACGAGGCAGTCAGATAGACATCCTTGCACGCAAGGCGTTGTGGGATCGTGGATTGAACTACGGACACGGAACCGGGCATGGCGTCGGTCATTTCCTCAATGTGCACGAAGGGCCGCAAAACATACGCATGGATGAGAATCCGGCAACACTGGAGATAGGGATGATTACGTCTAACGAGCCGGGCATGTATCGTGCCGGACAATATGGAATCCGTATCGAAAATTTAGTTTGCACCCGCCAAGAAAAATCGACCGAGTTTGGAGATTTCTATTCGTTCGAAACATTGACACTTTGCCCGATAGATACGACTCCGATAGTAAAGAGCCTGTTGACGGACGACGAGGTAGCGTGGTTCAACGGTTATCACAAGATGGTTTACGATCGTTTGTCGCCACTGCTTAGCGACGACGAGAAAAAATGGTTAAAAAATAAGACAAATGAGATTTAATTTATTATTGGCATTGACGTTGTTTCTTGTTACGTCAGCCTACGCGCAAACTTCCACAAAACTGACAATATCTGTTAATGCCCCCCAACACAAAGAACAAAAAGTGTTTTTGGGATCATATCTCGGCGGTAACACCTACGCGGTCGATTCTGCCTTTACGGATAAGGCAGGGAAGGCTACGCTCAAGCCCGAATCTAAAATTGAAAAAGGGCAATACATATTGTACATCCTGCCCGACGTACAGTGCGACCTCTTGTTTGCAGGAACTGAGACGGACGTATATATCAGTATTGACAAAAATGATGTGAAGAACAAAATAACCGGAGCACCCGACACCGAATTGTTGTGGAAATATCTGAACGGACGAAGAGCAGGCGACGAGAAAGTCGCAAAACTCAACGATGAGATGGCAGCCTCGACCGACACTAAAAAAACAGAATTGATGACCCGGATCAACGCCTCCAAGCAGGAGCTTGGCGACTACATGGCGTCTTATGTGCAAAAGCATGAGGGTACATGGTTTGCCTCCTTCCTTAAAGGATCGGAGCCGATAGACGTGCCCCTCGATGATCCGCAAACACAAGAAGAATACGTCGCGTATCGCCAATATGCAAAAGAGCACTATTTCGACAATATCAATCTGGCAGAGCCTGCCTATTGGCGTACCAACTACATGAGTGCATTCATCGACGACTATATGGACAATTGGGTCGAGGCAGACCCCGATTCGCTGGCAATTGCAGCAAGTAGGCTGGTGGCGAAAACAAAAACCGATGATTATTGTTTTAATCGCATGTTGTCTCGCTTTGTGAACGAATCGCAAGCAAGCGTCCAGCTCGGCAGAGAGAATATCTGGGCACGATTGTTTGAGGATTACATCAAAGATGGAAACCTCGACTGGATAACAGATGCGGAATATAACGAATTGTTTACGATGTATAAAGAAATCGAAAACTGTCGTATCGGTCAAGTCGGTATGAACCTCGATCTGCTAAAGGCAGACGGTAGTCCGTTCTCCACCGATAGTATAGATGCCGATTATCTGCTTCTTTATTTTTATGATTCGAATTGCGGTTATTGTCAGATCAATACGCCCATATTGCACGACAGCATTTATGCGAAATATAAAGATTACGGTTTTGAGGTTGTAGCTTTCTTTCAGGGAGACTCTGAGGAGTCGTGGAAAGAGTTTGTAGATGGATATAATCTGCACAATTGGATCAACGCATACGATCCCGAATATAAATCAGAATACTGGCTCAAATACAATCTGAAGGGCTACCCCTCGATGTACTTGTTGGATAAAAATAAAACGATAATAGCCAAGCGTATAGATGTAAGTAGCTTGGCTGTTGTAATGGATAGATTATTGAAAGTAAAAAATGGCACTGATTAAAGAAGTAAGAGGATTCAGACCCGAAATAGGGGAGAACACATATTTGGCAGATAATGCCACTATCATCGGCGACGTGGTTATTGGTCGCGATTGCAGCATTTGGTTTGGCGCGGTATTGCGCGGCGATGTGAACTCGATACGCATCGGCAACCGGGTAAACGTGCAAGACGGAAGCGTGCTGCACACCCTGTATCAGAAATCGACAATAGAGATTGGCGACGACGTATCCATAGGGCACAATGTAGTCATTCACGGTGCTAAAATAGAAAGCGGAGCACTGATCGGCATGGGGTCGGTGGTGCTCGACGACGCTGTCGTTGGCGAGGGTGCTATCATTGCCGCGGGGTCGGTGGTGCTGAGCAAGACTCAGGTAGAGCCGGGAAGCATATATGCGGGAGTACCTGCCAAGTTTGTAAAAAAAGTAGACCCCGAACAAGCAAAAGAAATGAACCAGAAGATAGCCAAAAACTACCTGATGTACTCGGGCTGGTTTAAAGAAGAAGTCGCGAAATAAATTATCATTAAACGCAGATTGTTTTCTATATCTTCTTTTTTTGCTTGGAATTACGTAAACAAAAAAAAGACAAAACAGCACGATCTGGGGTAGAAACCTCAGATGAAGAAGTACGGTAGTAAAAGTAAATCCGTATTTAGAGTAATTACTCTTGTGCGTAAATATTTATAAATTAAATAACTATTCATTGATTATGAATTTGATAGAAGACCTGAAGTGGCGTTATGCATGTAAAAGAATGAACGGAACAAAAGTTCCGCAAGAGAAAGTAAATGTTATCCTCGAAGCAATCAATCTTGCACCCACATCGTTGGGGCTTGGGGCTTTCAAGGTATTTATAATAGAGAACGACGAGCTGAAAAACAAGATCTTTGAAGGAGCTTGTCCGCAGCCTCAAGTGAAAGAATGCTCTCATCTGTTGGTGTTTGCTACACGTACACAGATTACGGGGCGTTATCTCGACTCCTACTTCGACCTGATAGATAGAAAAGCCAATCCGGGTAAAGCATGGTTGGAAAAGTACAGAGGGAAAATAGAGCAGGCACTGAAAGGACATTACGAAGATCTTCAAGCGTGGCTCACCCATCAGGTCTACATCGCATTGGGATTTGCATGTGTGGCAGCAGCAGAACAGCGGGTCGACTCAGTTCCCGTAGAGGGATTCGACAAAGCGAAGTTGGATTCGATACTCAAACTTACCGAACAGGGATTAGCCTCAGTTGTGCTTCTACCGCTCGGATACAGAGATGAGGACAACGACTGGAACGCCAAGCGCAACAAGGTGCGTAAAGATCCCGATCGTCTGTTTATAGAACTCAAGTAAGCAGGTACAAAAATATGCAAGTAAAAAAGATAGAGGAATTGGATCGTATCTCGGTTGATGAATTTCGGGATGCCGAAAAAATTCCTCTCATTGTAGTGCTCGACAATGTGCGCAGCCTGAACAATATAGGCTCGGTGTTTCGCACCTCCGACGCATTTCGTGTCGAGGCGGTCTATCTCTGTGGAATAACCGCAACGCCGCCCCATGCCGATATCCATAAAACAGCACTGGGCGCGGAATACTCGGTACGGTGGGCGTATTTCGAAAAAACCGAAGATGCCATCCGCAAATTGCACGACGACCACTACACCGTCTATGCACTGGAGCAGACTAAAGGCAGTGTGATGCTCGACGCCATGCGCTTAGAACCTCGCAGCGGCTATGCCCTCGTCTTGGGCAATGAGGTCAAAGGTGTGAGTCAGTCGGTTGTGGATCTCTGCGACGCATGTGTCGAAATACCCCAGCACGGAACCAAGCACTCGCTGAATGTATCTATCGCCGGAGGAATCGCCATTTGGAACTTTTTTCTCCAGATAAAAGGCTCGGCAGAACTGTAATTGTTTCATTTCTCATAAGATTTATGATTTCGGCGACATTTCGTTGCCGTAAGGGTGGGCGCGTCTCTTTATTTTTTTATCTTTGCTTCACAGATGCTGACTAAAGAACACATAAGGATAAAATAAATATAAGATGATGGAACTGACAAATGAGGATAAAAAACAACTTCAGGAAAAAGGAATTTCGACAGAAACGTTAGACTATCAGCTCAATCGCTTTAAAGAAGGATTCCCGTATCTTGAAATCGTAGCACCGGCTACCGTTCAAAAAGGAGTGAAGGTATTGTCGGCAGACGATGAGC
>CALNCC010000115.1 GCA_937875275.1 uncultured Dysgonomonas sp.
ACGGCGGCATTGTTCGAATACAACCGCTGAACTTCCGGCGGCAAACCCTTGGCGTTGTCGTCATATCCCACCTTGTGAGTCTTAAAAAACTCTATCGCCTGGTTGTCATGCTTCAAATATTTCATAATACCCTCCTTCTGTGATTCTACTTCCGGATCGCCGAAACGCTCTTTTGCTAACTTTTTATATTTCGGGGGCAGGCTGTCGTATTCAATCAGGGCAGGGGTTCCATAACATGCCCGACGAACGACATTAAGCCTCTTTTTGCCTACATAATAGTCATAAGAGGACTTCGACATCAATCCGTTAGGGTTATCCTCCGATATAATCAGTTGACTGCCACTTATGCACAATATGCCGTTATAGTATTCCATACTCTTTTTTGTCATTGGCAAATTTCCAAATTGCCCTATTTTCAAATTGTTTTTTTGTTCCCGTGCCGGAACTCGAACCGGCTGCAAGGCTTGGCTACCTTTCGGGATTAATGATTAACTTTAAGCCGTCTAATTCAAAAAATTAATCATTATGGACAGTAATATATCCAACTCTATAAAAGCCTTAGGGAAACAGTCAAATCTACTTGCCGAGAAGCGGGCATCTTGGCATCATCAGTTGCTGGTGGCATCTTCAGCTCTCTTCGGGATTTTAATTTCCCTTCATAGTGGAAACTCACCATTACTCTTTGTTCGTTTAACATTTGCGCTGGCTGTGGTATCACTTGCACTCGGTATCCTGCTGATCGGAATAAGCCTATATAGTCATATAGATGCTGTATCTCGCGCTCGGAAAGCAGCAATAGAGGAAGCTGTATCCGCAGCTCGCGAAGATCGTGGAATGAACGTCGTATCCGTTCCCGAGCGGAAAATATTCGCAGCTTGCGAAAAAATCGCATATATTTGCTTTGCTGTTTCGGTTTTACTCCTGGCTTCATATTCTATTTTTATTGCTGTTTATACTCATTAATGCACTGCATCCTTTCATCCCGTCATCTATTTTTTAATTAAAACCCTATCTATCCATCTTTCCATCCGGACCACTTTTTGCATGGTTTCTCGCCGATACCTGTTCAACAGCCACGAGGTAACGCCAAACACCACCACTGCCACAACCAGCTGTATCGGGCTGTCGGTCGACATCGTAAACAAGGACATCACCCATACGACGATTATCAGTATAGCTTTCATAGCATTACTTTTGTTTCACGTTCTACAATAGCCAACATATCTCCGGCATCCTGCATTATTCCTTGTGCCAGCTCAGTATTTCGCTCTCGATCTCCTTTTAGAACCCGCCGCACGTAGTCGTCAGAACACTTGTATTTTCGTGCTAAGGCGGCAATTTTTAAATCTTTAATCTCTTCCGATGTGAAAATTTTTGTCGTCATATTCAAGACTATTTAGGTTATTTATTTAACTTTGTCGCAAACATCATGACAAATATCTAACTATTTTACGAAACAAACAAGGGTATGCCTGAAAATTTTACGAAAATAATTGGTCGCTTGAAGTTATATCTTGATTTTAAAGGATATACATTTAATCAATTAGCCGTTGCTATTGGGGTCAGTAACAGTTATTTTAGCAAAATGCTTAAAAGTAATGGGTCTTTAGGCGAAGATATAACGAAAAAAATCTTACTATTTTACGATGAGGTAAATCCTGAATGGCTTATACTTGGCAAAGGTAGCATGTTAAAAAAAGAGAGTAAAAACTACAAGGATGCACAACCCGACCCCCTACAAGTCTCAGAGCCTCAAACATCCATATACCGCCTAAAAACAGATTACTACGGAGTAGAACAACAAGTAATACCTCTATACGAAATTGAAGCCAGTGCGGGACTTGCTTTGCTGTTCAGCGATCAAGCACAGCAAGTTCCATTAGATCATATCGTACTACCTAATGCCCCAAAATGCGACGGAGCGATGTATATCCGGGGCGACAGCATGTATCCGCTACTCAAAGCCGGAGACATTGCTTGCTATAAGACGTTGCACAATATTGAGAATGTAGTTGTCGGAGAAAAATATATATTAGATATCAGTAATGGCGACGATGACTTTTTGACTATTAAGTATGTTCAAAAATCAGAAAAAGGAGATAAGTATTTCAAGTTGGTAAGCGAGAATAAGCACCATGCAGACAAAGATATACATATATCTACCATCAGAGCCTTGGCGATAGTGAAAGCTACCATAAGGTTCGAGACATTGGCTTAATCTTACAGGAAAACGAAAAAAAAACGGACACAAAGCGCAGAAGACAACACGCAACACGTTATATATAAGATGATTACATATACATCTGACGTTGCGTGCTTTATGTTCTTAGGGGGGTGGAATACTTCGCTTTTAAGCCTCTTTTTAACTAAATACACGCACTTAGCATATAACGAAACAGCCAAAACTATGCCCATTTACTATGCCCAACACTATGCCCAACACGTATTTTTCGTTATTTTCGCACGTGTTTCTCGTCAGTATTTTAACAATTAAGCATCCGGCTACAATTTTGCCATTACAGGCTGCTATTTTAGCATATTCGACAAGCAATATGCAATTATAATATACTATATTTGCATATTATGTAAAAGATATCTGATTATGGTATATATCCTCATCTATCAAAAACCCCTCCGCATACAGGTCTATTCATCGCTTGTTGCCCTCATCGAAGACAACGACGTGGCATCATTAGGCGCCAGCCGATCCAAGTTAGAGAAATACCCGTTCGACCAGTTCGATTATACCGCTTACAAAGTCATCATAGCGAAGCGGAGACCGCTATCCTCGGGCGATGTGCGACGCAGCAAGTCCGACGTCTCCAATTTGCAGAAGGAGCCCTCACTATCCAAATAATCGGGCTTTAAATGGCATTTAAACGGTCAATAATCACGCCATCCCGGCATATCATTGCTATAAAACAAAGAAAAGAGACCGTAAAGTCTCTTCTTTCATAAAAAAACAAAGCGAAATTAAAGCAAAACAAAGCTATTGGTACATTTCGTTTTCTATCGACTTATGGTCTTGTGTGCTGTCAATCCTGCATCTATAAACACTTTCACTCTATTCCATTGTTATTCTATTTCAGTACATTTCGTTTTTACCCCCTTAAATGTGATCAAATTAGGGATACGACTAACATCTAAGCTTGTAAGTTTATTGCCGCTACAGTCCAAATCACTTATATTATTGCTGTTTACGACCAATTTGTTCAGAGCGGGGTTCGAAAAGCAGTTTAGAGTTTTCAATAATGGAGATTTGTCGAGATCAAGTGCTTTTAATTCTCTGTTGAAGAAACATTCAACGGCTTCGAGCCTTGGATTGTCTAATATTAAATTAGCCAGGTTGCCATTGCTCTCACACCGAATGGTCTTTAGGTTCTGAGCCTTGCTGAGATCCAGGGTTGTTAGTTTCTCGCTGGATGCAACTGCTATTTTTTCAAGATTTGGATTATCGATTATTAAAGCTGTTAATTCACAGGATGAACAGCTTATTGATTCTAAAAATTTATTATTCACAACATTCAGTTCATTAAGCCGGCTACCATAACAGATTAACTCTTTTAAATTAGCGGCTTTTTCTATGTTTAGATTAATTCCCGAAGGGCAATCTGCAATAGTAAGTGATCTGAGCGTATTGCAATCAATAGCAAATGAGGATTCATCTTTATTTGTATATGTAATTTCTTCAACATTTACAGCCTCATCAATATGAATGTTTTTTATGTTACTGCCAATTAGAGCGATTGTCTTTAAGAGATTCGACCCCTCCTTAATGGAGATGGATGTCAGGGTTGTAGAATATAACCTTAAAGTTTTCAAATTAGAGAAAAACTCTAAGCCTTCGATGGAGCTAATGTTATTAAGCTCTAAACGCTCTATTCCTTCGATGTCAGATTTTGTAAAAAAATTCTCTTTTGCTCTATCTCCCTGATACCCCAAGCTTGCTATCACTTCATCTCTGAACTTTTTATCGGGTATCTTGTCGTAATAATTTTCTTCATATACTTGAATAAAGGTGATTTGGGTTTTAATTTCAGGAATAGTTTTGTCCAAAGTGATGGTTAGTGTCGCTATTCTTTGGTCAACGCCCTCGGGTAGAGCACTAATGTTTGCAATGATTTTTTTACTGTAATCTCCTTCCTTCTCAGACAGACTTATCCAATCGGGAATATCTGTTATATTCCATTTCTTTGAAGAGGTAGTTGTTATCGAAAACTCCACCTTTGTTTTGACCGGCATGATATTCTTTATGCTATCTTGATCGACAGTTAGGTTTGGGATAAACTGAGGCGTTTGTATAACAGTGAGTGTATCGGATAGGCCGGTTACTCCTTTTCCTGTAAGAACAATTTTAGCTACACGAGATTCTAACACATCTTCATTCAGTTTGTCAACCTTAATTGTGATGGCTGCATCTCCCTCGCCTTTCGGGGACGAAGCTGCCAGCCAATTCTCAGATCCTCGCTTTATCTCCCACGAGGTGTTAGACTTGATGTTGAACGAAATCGTCTCGCCGGTGTATGGCACAACGTACGACTTTTTGGCGTCGGTGGTCATATAGTATGTGCTGGACGAGTATTGCGAAAACGTCACTTGGCGAACCTCGGCAACATCGGGGCTTTTGATGGTAAGTGTTGCTGTGCGCACGTCTTGCGATGTGGTGGCGTATGGCGCTACGGCGAACGATATTCGCGCATTGTCTGTCCCGCTTGTCTTAGACAGCGATATCCAGTCGGGGATGTCGGTGATGGTCCAATTGGTGTTCGACAGGATGTCGAAAGTGCCTGACATGCCTTTGGGCGAAATATCTTTAATGCTGTTTTTTTCTACTTGCAATGAATACGTTTCGTCTTTGTCGTCGCTACACGCAGCAAAAGCTGTGATTGCCAGCGTGATGATGAATATTTTTAATAAATATAATTTCTTCATAGTTTATATGGTTTCAGTTATCTCAATGTTGTTTTCCCTTTATTTTTTGATGAAGGATACTCCGTCGGGGATGTCGAAAGAGTAAAAGCCTGAGGGAATGTTGTCTTGTCCTCCACTCCACCATACGTATAGAGTGTTCAACGGATTGTCGGTGGCGAGCAAGGTTCTGAGTTTGGTGCTTTTGCTGATGTCCAGCTTGGTCAATTGATTATTCGAACAATTAATCACAGATAAATTAGGGTTGTTCATAGTTATGTTACTAATATAATTACCGCTACATTCTAATTGGGTTAGATTTGGTGCTTTGCTGATATCAAGACTGGTCAGTTTGTTAGATGAACAATTCATCGATTCGAGGTTCGGATTGTCTATGCTTATGCTTGATATTTGTCCGTTTTCGCACGAGAATTCAACTAAGTTGGGGCATAGGCTGATGTCAACATTTTGTGCCGAAATCCGTGAACCTGTAATATGGCTTATTGAGTTGCCCTTTAAGGATAGGTTGCCGGATGTGTTGCTTGCAAAATATAATTTTGCAAACTGAGAATCTGCCGTGGAGACATCAATCTCATTGAGATTGTTTCCAGCTAAATATATACTTTTTACACTTTCGCAGATGACAGACAATGATGTGGAGCTGCAAGAAACGTAGCTAATTTCTTCCAACAAAGGCGTGCCATTGATCTCTATGGTAGATGTGTTGCATTCGTCAAAGCTTAAGAATTTGAGATTTGCGACTTCCTTCAGATCAAACGAAGGGAGATTACTTTTGTAAATGTGCAAATGACTAAGATTTCTTAAATATTCTATACCTTCAATAGAGGTAATGTTCGTTAGACCCAATTGAGTTATATCTTTACCTTCCTCTTCTGTCAAATATGGGTTTTTTAAATTTAAATTTTTAATAATGACACTTTTAATATTCTCATCTTTTATCTTATCGAGGATGTTGGGGTGTTTTTTTATTTGCTTTACCGGTATTTTTAAAGTAAGGCTGTCATGGTAAACGCCTTGTTTGGATGGGGCTACAGTTAAAATGGCTTCTCTCTCGAATGGAAATTCTTCAGACAAATATGCTACGGATAATCCGAAAGAAGCTTCCCGTTGGGAAACTGTAGCCCACGTTTTGTCGATAGAGCATGTCCAATCTATATTAGAATCTATTGAAATGTAAAAAGTGCATCCGTTGGGGTGGATATCCTCCAGATCCTCAAAATTCTTTTTGTCATAACCTACTTGTATGTAAGTAGCTCTTAGATATGGATATTCCTTTGGCGTTTGAATAATCGTAATTGAATCAAGTTTTCCTTGCTTGTTTACCATCACAAATGTTCCTTGTCGTTCTTCGATAAGTTTTTCCAACATCTTTTCAATATTGACAGTAATTTCTTTATCGCCTTCTCCCTCGGTGTTGGATAGAGATATCCAATATGGTATATTCTTTATCTCCCACGAGGTGTTAGACTTGATGTTGAACGAAATCGTCTCGCCGGTGTATGGCACAACGTACGACTTTTTGGCGTCGGTGGTCATATAGTATGTGCTGGACGAGTATTGCGAAAACGTCACTTGGCGAACCTCGGCAACATCGGGGCTTTTGATGGTAAGTGTTGCTGTGCGCACGTCTTGCGATGTGGTGGCGTATGGCGCTACGGCGAACGATATTCGCGCATTGTCTGTCCCGCTTGTCTTAGACAGCGATATCCAGTCGGGGATGTCGGTGATGGTCCAATTGGTGTTCGACAAGATGTCGAAAGTACCTGACATGCCTTTAGGCGAAATCTCTTTAATGTTGCTCTTGTCTACTTGCAATGAATACGTTTCGTCTTTGTCGTCGCTGCACGCTGCAAAAGCTGTGATTGCCAGCGTGATGATGACCAATAAGGTTTTGGTAATGTGGTGGCGTTTCATAATATAGGTGGTCTTAGTTTAGATTTACGAATCGAAAGGTATAAAAAAAACCTCTAATCGAATACGAAAAGAGGAGTTTTTTTGAGGCAGTTGTTTGTTTTCAGCCCATTTCTTTGCGACGGCGGCAAAAATCGGCATGCGTGCTCAGGTCTTTCTTTATCTTGCTGACGATAAATTGTATCTGGTAGCTCTTCAGCTCGGTGATGGATGCGAGGCGGTCGTAGTTGATGGCGGGCTTGAGGAGCATGTACATCTTGAATATCTCGAACTCGCGCAAAGGGTATTTGTCATACACGTAGGCAAATATGTCTTGTTCCAATTGTTTTTGCTTCTCCTCGGTCTCGAAGTCGTAGCCCTCGCCATTGGGCTGGTCGTAGCCGGTGGGCAAGGCATTGGTGCGCCCGGCTTTGATAGAATATTGAATGGTGTTGGTAAAGAAGGCGCGGAAGAAATAGGATTTGTAGTCTTTGATTTCGTTGCCACCAAAGAGAATATTGTCGTACATTTTCAAGAAAGTATCGGTGAGAATATCCTCGTCGAGCATCTCCTTTTGCTTCATTTGCAGCACGATGGCGTCGTAGTTGAGCCCAAACCAATCTCTGAATCGGTCGGCTTTCTCCTTGTTCGTTTGTTCGTACGTGAGGTCGTCTTTACCTTTGATGATATATTTTTTTCCTCTGTTGTTTCCGTTGCTGTTTCCTAAAATCATAATATTTTGTTTTTGGGTGTTGTTAATTTAAATTCTCATCGTGTCTATCCTCTCAGGCTTTTGCCTTCGAAGAGGACTTGCTGTGTTGTCGACCGTATGCGGTCGAAGGTGCGTTCGCCATATCGTTGTCTGATCTCGTTTACCGACAGGTTGGTGGACACGATGGCGAGGCGGCTCTCCTTCTCGCAGGCATCCATTATCTCGGCAAAGGCGAGGCGGCGCACGCCGTATTTTATGCTTACCTCTTCGGTGCCCACGTCGTCGATGGCGATGAGACGCTTGCTGAGTACGTGGTCTATGTCCCGATTCATCTCTTGCGTGTCGAACACCGACACTACGCGCCGACAGCACGATAGCAGTATGGCGGGCAGTGCATAGCGTGTGAGCAGGCTCTTGCCCCTGCCGCAATTGCCGTACATGAATAGTCCGCGCCCGTTGTTGGCAGTTAACCACGCAGCCACCGCGTCGTATTCGGGCAGCCATTGCATCGTTTTGCCTTCGTGGGCGATGAAGGATGACATGGTGCTGTGCAATACGGCTTTGGCGTCGGGCACGCGGATGTGCACCCGTTCCTGCGGCAGTTTCATGCCGTGCAGCCGCATCTGTTCTCGTATCTTGTCAAAATGTTCCATAATCTTTGTCTTCGGTGTGGTGTGCCGAGGCGTGGGCTATTGTTGTCGGCTGAGGTTTTCGGCTATTCAGTTCCCATGTGCGCACGGCTGCTTTCCAGTCTTTCATGGGGTGGTTGCCCACTTTCCACCCCTTCGATTCGTAATAGTTGTGAAACGATTCGGCACTGACGGCATTGGAGCGAAGCGTGCAGTAGGCTGCAATCTCGGCTACCGATGGTTTTACAAATCTGTCGTGAGCTTGCCGTTGTGGCGTTGCCGTAGACCCGTCGGCGACAGCGAGGGGCACATGCAGCCGGTAGTAGGTTGTGCGTGTGTTGTTGCTGCCTGTCTCTATGGTCATCAGCCCCAGTTCTTCGAGCCTCTTGCGGCGGCGTATCAGCGCATTGCGGTTGATGCCCAGCACGGCACAGATGACTTTCGTAGATTGGGGAACAGGATTTACCCAGCCCGATCTGTTGCAGCGATGGATGAGATACAGCAGCAAGTCTTGTTCGTAGACGCTTATCAGCCCTTGTTCTCGTATGTTCCATACGCTGTTTAATATGTGGATATAGCTTTTCATCGGGTAAATCTCCTTTGGTGGTTCATTATTGTATTATATGGTAATATTGATTCCAAGTTCAGACAGCTGATCTTTTCTTATTCCTTGCGCCTGTCGTCTTGCCTGTGTGTAGTTTTGGTTGTATGCTTCTATCATCGGGCGCAGGCGTGATGTGAGCACTGCCGAGTCTTCGAACAGCGGTTCCCAGTCGTCGTCCAACACCTCGGCAGCTTTCAATTTTATTACGTCCATAAATACTTCGAGGTCGATGCAGACACGCACTCCGGCTATTTCTTCGTCTATGTCGCACAGTTCGTCTCGGTCGAGTGTGTTCAGATAATTCGTAATCGTGCGGATGATTTCGCACATTTGTGTTTCGCTGCAAAAGCAATCAATCTTTAATGCTCCCATAATTATTCCTCCCTTATTTTATTTGTTTATAGTGATAGGTGTTTATTAAATTATCATGGTTCAAAATTAATCTAATTATTTACGATGGTCAAATATTAAGCAGTAATAATTCAATCTTGAACTAAATTTAGATTAATTATAAATAGTGATTCGCCTATCTGTCTGTTGTTAAGTCTGCTGTCGGCATCCGCCCCAGAATAGTCTGTTTTGTAGGCTCAGACTTTGGTGTGTAGAGAGGGAAAGAGGATTGTAGACAAGAAGAGAATTAACAAATAGGCGACCGCTTAACGTGAATATGTGTTAATAAATACAGGTGTTATAGCTACACATTCGGCTGGGGTGTTGCTGTTTGCGTCTCGCGTGGCGAGTTTCATGAAGTGTTGTTAAATCTTAAACAAAGAAAATGGAATGGATATATAGATATATTTGTGCCGAAAAATGGCGCGGACAACAGTATCGAGAACCGAAAAATGTTAAACGCTTCGTTTTTCTATTTACAAAACACGAGTATTCATCTAATTGAAAAATTTAAAATTATGAAAAAATTACTTTTATCGTTAGTTCTTCTGTGTGCAGTAGCATTTACGGCACAAGCTCAGGAGATAGGCAGCAAATGGGTGTCGGGGTCGGCAGGCGTATGGAGCACCAAAACGGGTAATGGCAAGCGTATGACGAACTACAACATCGTTCCCGAAATGGGGTTTGTGGTAGGCGAAAACTTGGGTGTTGGGGTTAAACTTGGCTTTACTCACGACGACGAATACGCCCTGTTAAACCAAAAAGTTAAGGTTGACATTTATGAGATCAATCCGTTTGTTCGTTACACATTCGCCAAGGGGAACATCGGAGCATTGTTTGTTGACGGAGGAGTAGGATATGGATACGTAAAATTGGGTGGGCTGAATGGCGATTCTTTCGACATCGGTCTCCGTCCGGGAGTAGCATTCAATGTGTCTGACAATATATCCCTTATCGGCACATTCGGTTTTCTTGGATACCAAAGTTTGAAAGTCAAGAGCTATAAATCTGATGCTTTCGGGCTCAACTTCGACCTTTCGGAGATACAGCTCGGCGTTAGCTTCATATTCTAAGGGGCTGATGCCAATATCGCGTTGCGCAAACCAGCAGGAATAACAAACAGATCAGTTTGACAGATATATACAGCAAGGCTGCACCCATGTGCAGCCTTGCATGTTTTTGTTTCGTCCATTTTTGCATCTGCGATGCACGGATACACCATTTTTTTTCTTAGATTTGCATTCTTAACATTTGATAAAACAACACAATGAGAAAATTACACATCCTATTTGCCACTCTGTGCCTTGTTTTGGCAGGAGCGTGCAGCAGCGACGACATTTTAGAACAAACGCCCGGCACACCCGAGACGCCTGAAACACCCGACGCGCCACAGGTGAAAGGGCAGCGCATCACCATCCGTGCCTCGGTAGACGATGCAATGGGCACAAAAGCCGGAGTAGACGAAGGTGCAAGCTACGATAACGATGCCGGCGAAACATTCTACTGGAACAATAACGATCAAATCAAACTCCTCTTTGTGCAAGTGGTGAATGAAAAAGAATATTTCGACTATTCTAACCCTATTCCCACAGCCCTTTTTACAGCCGAGGATGCAAAGGGCGAGGCGGCAGACTTCACCGGCTACATCCCCGACGGATTGGAAAACGGAATATACAACGTATATGTCTGTTCGCCAAGGATTTTGCAGAGTTTTAATAATGGTTCGAATAAATATGAAAATGTCATCTTCTCTTCTCTTCAGCGCCATCAGACACAGATCGGCAGGTCATCAGAGCAGCTGTATACCGACGGCAATATGGAACTGTGGGGAAAAGCCGTGAAGGGAGTAGAAATAGTAGATGGTAAACTGAAAGGAGGGACTCCGGAGCTCTCCTTCGAGATGGCTCAGCTGAATGCGATGTTGCGTTTTACGATAGAGAATACGATGAATCAAGCGATGACCGTAAAGGAAATTCGGATTGCAGCGAATGGTGAGAACGGCAGTGAAATCAAATCATTTTTTAACCATAGCGCCGATCTCGAATACTCCCCTAATATAACGGGGTGGAGCTCTTTTTCTAATAGCTCGTGGAGCACTATGAGCCTGACGATAGACCCAAATGAGGGGGAAGCCACAATAGCCACCGGCGACACTTTCGATGCCTATATGTGTCTGCTGCCGACAAATAGATTACGGGAAAAACAGACATTCGTTGTGGAAGTATACCTGCAAGATGCTGATGGTATGCCTTATCTGCGACAAGGAACAATAACAAAAGGTATTGAAGCTTTCGATTTTCTGTATAGCGCAGGGCTGGAAGGCGGCATGCGTTACTATTTCCAGATCGCACTGAATGACGCTAACACTGTACTGAATACTTATGCGATAGGCGATCTTTATCCTAAAGTAGGTGTTCCCGAAGGTATTGTGTTTGAGGTAAACGAAAACGGCACAGTAGGAAAGATGATCAGTCTCGACGAAACCGAAACGACATGGGGTGTAGTTGGAGAGACCGGTGCAACAGATATGATGGACGGAGAAGCGAATACGAACATAATAATGGGTTTAATCGAAGCAGATAAAGAAGAACTTACAGGTAAATACCCCGCTTTCGAGTGGTGTGTAGACAAGGGATACGGCTGGTATCTGCCGGCTGTGAATGAAATGCAGGGTGTGGCTACGGTGAAAGAGACATTGAATCCCATACTGCAAAGTGCAGCTGGTACTCCATTGTCTGCCGTGAGCTATTGGTTGTCAATGGCGAACTACAATAGCCTTGAGGGTGCCGTAGTTGAAGACGAAAGCAATGCTGTTGTATGTAATTTTTATATGGGTGGAATGTGTTTATTTTATCCTCGCTCCGACTCCTACTTTGTGCGTGCAATGAAGAAATTCGACATAACAAAATAACAAACAGATCAGTTTGACAGATATATACAGCAAGGCTGCACGTGGGTGCAGCCTTA
>CALNCC010000116.1 GCA_937875275.1 uncultured Dysgonomonas sp.
AGCAGACTTAAGAAAATCCACCCTACGATATATCCTGCAAATTCCGGCAGAAGAGTTGTGCATACCTGTTCTTGGAGAATCTAAAGCACGAACGATGATTTTTACAGTTCTTATCATTGTTGCCTCTATGGCCATTTATGCTGGTATATTCGAAACACAGTTTCTTGAACAACTTTCTTGACTCAGGATCGTTTATTTATTACATATGCGTATGTTGTGAAAACAATAGTCGGAACTGATGTTCAGTTTTTCTGACATAATCATTGTTTTTTATGAAACATTTTCTTAACTTTAAAGCATATTCCTCGGAAATAATACCATGTTTAACTAAAAACTATAGCGTATGGCAAGAGTAATTTCATATTCAGAGCTTCGCAGAATCAAGGATAGCCTTCCGGATGGAAGCGTTCGTTGCATTGCTGAGAAATTGAATGTTCCGGTAGAAACTGTATGGAACTATTTTGGTGGTTACGGACATAAAGAAGGAGAAAGTTGCGGTGTGCATATACAACCCGGTCCCGATGGCGGATATGTATCTTTAGATGATACGACGATATTGGACATGGCTGTTGAGTTATTGTCTGAGCCTAAGGAGGCTTAAACGATAGTAATGCACTTGTTTTTTGACTAATAAGTTTTTATACATTCCCCATTAAATTTGTATTTGAAATATAATGAAAGAAGATAAGCTTGTAACGTTAGCTATTCATACGATAGAAAAAGCGCGGATCTTGCAACAGGTATTGGAAAAAGAAGAAATCACGGTTTACATAAACGATGTTGATCTTGAAAACCCCGGAGTATCTGCCGGAGTTAGAATTCGCATCAAAGAATCGGATCTACCCAAAGCCTTGAATGTTGTAGAGAGCCGCCATCTATTCAGTTATGACGAAAAAGAAACATACAGAGTTGATGATGGCCGGAGTAGGATACTGATTCCTGTAGATTTTTCGGATTACTCGTTAAAAGCTTGTAAGATAGGCTTCAATATGGCTAAGGAATTGAATGCGAAAGTTAAAATTCTGCATGTATATTTCAACCCGTATTACCCGACAGCTTTACCTATTGCAGAGGCTTTTGCATATCAAGGAAAAGAAGAGAAAGAGTTTCAGAAAATCATAGAGAAGGTAGAGAAGAACATTCAAAATCTATGTAAGACGATAGATGAAAGAATTGCTTCGGGTGAATTTCCGGCAGTGAATTATTCTTATGTGCTGAAAGAAGGTTTGCCTGAAGAAGAAATTGTAAATTTCACCAAAGAATACAAACCCACACTCATTATTATGGGTACTCGGGGTAAAGATCAGAAGGATGCTGATCTCATAGGTAGTGTTACGGCAGAGGTTATAGAAATGACTAAAATACCGTTGATCACGATTCCGGAGAACACAGCATTTGATGATTTCAAAAAGGTGAATCACATCGGGTTTCTGACTAACTTTAGCCAGCGAGATCTGATTGCCTTCGACCAAATGGCAAAACTCTTCGAACCATATAAAATAAAAATATCGATCATTCATATATCAATAAAAAAGGTCGACAAATGGGATGAGATAAAATTGGAAGGTATAAAAACTTATTTTTCGAAACAATATCCTCAATTGGAACTTGATTATCAATTGATCAATACAGGCGACATGTTGATGAGTTTAGATGAGTATGTGAAGAATGACAGCATTGAGGTTTTGGCGCTAACGACAAGCAAGCGAAATGTATTTGCCCGAATGTTTAGCCCAAGTATTCCACGAAAAATGTTGTTTCACTCTGACACTCCAATGCTTGTATTGAGAGGATAGTTGATGTGATAGAATAAAAAAATGGAGGATTTCAATAAGAGTCCTCCATTTTTTTATTGTTGTTGTCTCGTCCTGAAATAGGTTGAAACAAAAAACTATTTTATGCTTTTAGAACGGTTTGAATCCCATAATTTGACGGACTTCCCTTAGGGTCTTAGATGCACTCTCTCTCGCTTTCTCCGCTCCCTGTGTTGTTACTTTGTGCAGATAGCTTTCGTCGTTTTGTATATCGATGATTCGTTCACGAATAGGGTTGGTAACTTTGATAATATCTTCTGCTAATTGTTTTTTCAGGTCTCCGTAACGAATCTCACATTTGTTCCATTTTTCATCGAAGAAACTGACAACATCGGGTGTCGAAACAACATTCAATATCGTAAAAAGGTTCTCTATATAATCTGGCTTAACTGCGTTAAACTCTTTTGGACCTTCATCGGTAAGGGCTCGTTTTACCTTTTTTTCTATTGTCTTCGGATCATCCATCAAATAGAGGCAGTTGCCTTCCGACTTACCCATTTTCCCACTGCCATCCAATCCCGGTATCTTTACTAACTCTTGTCCGAAGTTGAATGCTGCCGGTTCTTTGAAATATTCAACGCTATATAAGTTATTGAAACGTCTGGCGAATTTACGTGTCATCTCTAAATGTTGCTCTTGATCTTTTCCCACAGGCACCTTGTCTGCATTATGCATTAGAATATCAGCAGCCATTAAGGTGGGATATGTCAACAATCCGGCATTTACATTCTCCGGATTCTTGCGAGCTTTATCTTTAAATGATGTCGTTTTGGATAATTCACCTAAATACGCATGCATATTCAGCAGAAGATACAACTCGCATACTTCGGGAACATCGCTTTGGATATACAATGTTGCCTTGTCAGGATCAATTCCTGCGGCAAGATATTCGGTAAGAACGTTTTTTACATTCGGATGCAATATCTGTGGATCGGGATGTGTTGTCAAAGAATGATAATCTGCTATAAAGAAGAAGCATTTGTATTCATCCTGCATTTTGGTAAAATTACGTAAAGCCCCGAAATAATTTCCTAAATGGAGGTTTCCTGTCGAGCGTATTCCGCTTAAAACTGTTTCCATACTTGTGTTTTATCTGATTATTATGAATGTATGCAAAGATAGTGTCTTTATGTGTATTTTGAATGAAAATGGAGTGGTAAAAGAACAAAAAGGCAGTACTTCGAGACCCGGTCTGTTTGAACTTCGCTCTCAATTAAGAGGTGTATGACGTCTTGAAGGGACGATCACATATTTTTTTTTGCATGAAGCTAAAGTTATTCCTGTTTTACCGCTTAACTTTTTGTGCCGAAAAAGGTAAGAACTTCAAGGTATAATATAAACGCGAGTGAAAACGAAAATGTTGCTTGTTTTTTGTATCTTTGTGTTTCAAAATTCAATACAAAAGATTACACATTATGACAAAAAGAAATACACTGATTTGCTTTTTTGTTTTGGTAATAAGTCAATACATGCAGGGACAAGAAATAGTTAAACTTTGGGATACGAATCCACCGACAGATAATGAATTAGTTGGCGAAGAGAAAATCGAAGAAGGGATGCGTCATATCTCTAATGTATCTACTCCGGAATTGTATATCTACAAGGCAGAACAGCCCAATGGTATGGCGGTAGTCATTTGCCCCGGAGGAGGTTACTCCGTTTTGGCATTCTCGCACGAAGGGATTCAGTTTGCCGAATGGCTTAACTCGAAAGGTATAAC
>CALNCC010000117.1 GCA_937875275.1 uncultured Dysgonomonas sp.
AGCTGACAATGTAACAGTTTGGCTTGTACCGGGTAGCTGGATGGTTGACGATCAGCTGAAAGAAGAAGGATTGTATGATATCTTGATTGAGGCTGGTTTTAAAATCCGTCAACCGGGATGTTCTGCTTGTTTGGCAATGAATGACGATAAAGTTCCGGCAGGAAAATATGCTGTTTCTACTTCAAACAGAAACTTTGAAGGACGACAAGGGCCGGGTGCAAGAACGATTCTTGCAAGTCCGTTAGTAGCAGCGGCTGCGGCGATTACAGGTAAAATCACAGATCCGAGAAAGTAAAATAATTAGCAAATTCGAGAATTAGCGAATGTGGAAATGAGCGAAACAGGGAACATAGTTGTCGATTTATCTTTTAAGTTTGCTTTAAATATTATTTCTTTTATAGAAAATTTAGAGCAAGAAAGAAAATTTGTTGTCGCAAATCAACTTTTGAAGAGTGGCACATCTATCGGAGCAAATGTAAGGGAGGCTCAGAATGGGGAGAGTAAGTCTGATTTTATTCATAAGATGAAAATTGCAGCAAAGGAAGCCAATGAGGCTGAATATTGGCTGCTGATATATTGATAGTCAGATGCTTATCCATTAAATTCAAAATTACTTGAAGAGGTAAGAGTTTTACAAAAAATAATAAATAAAATAATCGGCACATCTAAGTCGAAGTAGTGTTTTTAGATTTGCTAATATTCAAATTTACAAATTGTCAAATTAACATAGTTATGGAAAAATTCGATATACTTACATCAACATACGTTCCGTTACCAATCGAGAATGTGGATACGGATCAAATAATTCCGGCTCGTTTTTTGAAAGCGACAGATAAAGAAGGCTTTGGTAAAAATCTTTTTGCCGATTGGCGGTATAACAAAGACGGAAGTCCGAAAGCGGATTTCGTTTTGAACAATCCAACATATAGCGGAGAGATTCTTGTTGCCGGAAAAAATTTCGGTAGCGGATCGAGCCGCGAACACGCTGCATGGGCAGTAGGTGGATATGGATTCAGAGCAGTTGTGTCTAGCTTCTTTGCCGATATATTCAAAAATAATGCACTGAACAACGGTGTGTTGCCTGTGATTGTGTCTCCTGAGTTCCTTGCCGAAATCTTCAAAAGCGTGAACGAAGACCCGAAGGCGACTTTAACAATCAATCTTGAAGCACAGACAATAACAAACAATACGACCAACAAGTCGGAGAATTTCGATATTAACTCTTACAAGAAAGAATGCCTGCTTAAAGGGCTTGATGATATAGACTATTTGTTGTCTAAAAAAGATCAGATAGAAGAATACGAATCGAAAACAATATTATAAAAAACAAGTATGATGATGATGAAGAAGACTATCCTGTTATTGGTTGTAGCCGTTCTTTTTGTTGTGGGTCTCTCGGCTCAAAAAAATGAAAATGGATTGACTCCGCTTTCATTCGAAAAAGTGACTTTAACCGATCAGTTTTGGCACGATCGGATAAGAATTCAAAAGGAAGTGCTCGTGCCCGTCGCATTCGAGCGCACCGAAGAAGCTGTGGAAGACCTAAGAAGGACCGGGAAATTCCTAAAAGGGGAGGAGACACCTTTACCGTCGACCAGTCGCTTCAATTCATCAGACCTGTTCAAAGTAATAGAGGGAGCAGCATATCTTCTGAAAATGGAACGTGATGCTGCTGTCGAAAAACAAATAGATGATATTGCAATTATAATAAGTGGTGCACAAGAGGCTGATGGATATTTGTATCCTCCACATACTACAGGATCATATAAGAAAGCTCCTATATGGGGCGGTGCAGGCATGGGCGACAAGCCATATTCGTGGGTAGTGCATAGCCACGAGTTGTACAATGTCGGACATCTGTACGAGGCTGCGGTTGCATACTATCAGGCTACGGGGAAAAAGAATCTTCTCGATATAGCGGAAAAAAGTGCAAAACATATCAATAAAGTATTCTTTGAAGGCGACCCGAAATACAATGACGGCAAACCCGTTAATCAAGCTCCCGGACATCAGGAGATGGAGTTGGCTTTGGTGAAAATGTACCGTGTAACCGACAATCAGTTGTATCTTGATATGGCGAAGAAGTTTATCGACATCAGAGGTGTTACATACTGTCCCGAAGGAACGGGTACAATGTCTCCCGAATATGCGCAACAACATCTTCCCGTTCGTGAACAAGATAAGGCTGTAGGTCATTCAGTAAGAGCCGGATATCTGTATTCAGGTATGTCGGATGTGGGATCGTTGACCGGAGATAAAACACTAAAGCCTGCATTAGAGAAAATCTGGGGTAATATAGTCGACACTCGTATGCATATTACCGGCGGACTTGGAGCATTACACGGAATAGAGGGATTTGGTCCTGAATATGAGTTGCCTAATGCTGAGGCGTACAACGAAACCTGTGCTGCCGTGAGTAATGTATTCTTCAACCACCGCATGTTCTTACTTGAAAAAGACGGTAAATATATGGACGTGGCTGAGGTTGCCTTGTTGAACAATGTGCTTGCAGGAGTAAATCTTGAAGGTAATAAATTCTTCTATGTCAATCCGCTTGCATCAAAAGGAATGGTTGATCGTTCTTTTTGGTTCGGAACAGCATGTTGTCCAACCAATTTGGCTCGTTTGATTCCGCAAATATCGGGATTAATGTATGCACATGAGGGCAACGACATCTATTGTGCTTTCTATACAAGTTGCGAAGTAGATATTCCTGTTAAGAGCGGTAATGTGCGATTGAGCCAACAGACTGATTATCCTTTCGATCAAAGCATCCGCTTGACTGTGAAGCCTGAGAAAGACAATCAGAAATTTGCTCTTAAAATGCGAATCCCTACGTGGACAGGCGATCAGTTTGTGCCGGGTAAATTGTATACCTATGTGAACAATGCTACAGACAGATGGGAAGTATATGTTAATGGAACGGCTGTAAAAAATGCCAAAGTAGACAAGGGCTTTGTCTCTATCGACCGTAAATGGAAAGAAAATGACAGAGTAGAGCTTCGACTACCTATGCCGGTGCGATATACTCACGCCATAGAGCAAGTGAAGGCTGACAACGAAAGAGTTGCCATAACTCGAGGTCCATTGGTGTATTGTGCCGAGGGTGTAGATAACAAATCGAATGCTATGAGTTACTATATCGACAATCTGAATCAAACACCGACTGTAAAGAAGACAACAATCGGATCGTTGAGAGATATTGATTTTATCGAAAATATACAGGCAAACTATGTAGACATGATGGGCAAAGTGCATTCGTCTGAATTGACTCTGTTGCCGTATTATGCGTGGAACAACAGAGGTGTTTCGACTATGAATATTTGGTTTGCCGAGAACCTGGATAAGGTAAAAGAAGATGTAACTATAATTCCGGTAATGTACCAAGAAATAAAAGCATCTCACACCAATCAAGGGGAAGATGTGCTGTCGATAGTGAATGGCAAATTTCCTTCAAAATCATACGATCAGAGTATCCCTCGATGGACGGCTTGGCCACAAACAGGTAAACCGCAATATATTGATTTTACATTCGATGCACCAACAACAATAAACGCTTTTTCTATTTATTGGTACGATGATAATGGTGGAGTGCAAGTGCCCGAATCATGGAATCTACAATACACAACCGGCGATGACGAAGAATGGAAGGCTTTTCCGATCTACGGAACAGATTCGTACAGTTCGCTGAAAGACCAGTTAAACTTGGTGCATTCGGACAATCAATCGTTCAAAGCGAAAAAGATCCGTCTTAATATGACGCCAAAAAGTAAAAGTGCCGTGGGAATACTTCAAGTGAAATTTGACGTAAAATAAATTCTTTCGAAAGAATCTAAATGAATAAAGGAGGAATCTCGATGTTAGAAATAATGGATACAACCCTGAGGGATGGTGAACAGACCTCAGGGGTGTCCTTTACCGGACAAGAAAAACTAAATATAGCTAAGTTGTTGCTCAACGACTTGGGTGTAAATAGACTTGAGGTTGCTTCGGCTCGTGTGTCGGATGGTGAGTTTGAGACAGTGAAGAAACTGACTGAATCTGCTGTGAAATCGGGGAATATAGATAAAATAGAAATTCTCGGATTTATAGACAATGGTGCATCTCTGAATTGGATTAAAGAGGCCGGATGCCGCAATATAAATTTGCTGACAAAAGGTTCTTATAAGCATGTAACAGAACAGCTGCGCAAGACTCCCGAACAACATTTGGAAGACATAAAGAATGAAGTCCGGTTGGCCGAAAAAATGGGGATAGGAGTAAATGTTTATCTCGAAGATTGGTCGAACGGAATTGCAAATTCGGAAGACTATGTTTATTTTTTAGTTGATAATCTCAAGGACCTGCCTATAAAACGTTTCATGATCCCCGATACATTGGGTATATTGAATCCGCATACAACGTGGCGATATTGCCGCAATATGCTGACGCGCTATCCCGATCTGCATTTCGATTTTCATGCTCATAATGATTACGATCTGGCTGTGGCCAACACAATGGTAGCTGTTGAGCTGGGTATTAAGGGGATTCATTTGACGATAAATGGATTGGGTGAACGTGCCGGTAATGCTTCTTTGGCAAGCGTTGTTGCCGTGCTTCACGATCAGTTGAAAGTGAAAACCTCTATAAAAGAAGATCAAATAAATAAGATAAGTAGAATTGTAGAAGGCTATTCGAGCCAATTTATCGCAGCCAATCAACCTATTATCGGAGAGAATGTTTTCACCCAGTGTGCTGGTATACACGCAGATGGGGACAATAAAAACAACCTGTACTATAACGATCTTCGACCCGAACGATTTGGGCGTGTGCGAGAATATGCCTTAGGTAAATTATCAGGAAAAGCCAACATCAGAAAGAACATTGAAACCTTAGGAATCAATCTCGATGAAGAGCAAATGAAGCTTATAACCGAGAAGGTGATTGAGCTTGGCGATATGAAAGAGATAATCACTCAGAGCGATTTACCATTCATTATCAATGATTTGCTACACAATACACGTGAGGTGAAAATCAAGATTCTCAACTTTGCATTTGTTCTATCCAAGGGGTTACGTCCGACAGCAACAGTAAAAGTTCGCATCAACGGCGAAGAATACGAGGAAACGGCTCCGGGTAAAGGGCAATATCATGCTTTCTCGAAAGCATTGTACAAGATATACACTAAGCTTGGTAAGTCGAAGCCCGAATTGATAAATTATGTTGTTAATATTCCACCGGGAGGACGTACCGATGCTTTGGTGCAGACCGTTATCACGTGGAAATTCAATGGCAACCAATTCAAAACTCATGGATTGGATGTCGACCAAACTGAGGCAGCTGTGAAGGCTACCGAAAAGATGCTGAACTTGATAGAGGATATGTAAACACAACCATAAGGCGTTTGTGAAATCGTGGTAGTGTTCTCCAAACTGTGTAAGCGTATCTTGTCTTCAACAAATACAAACTCATCGCTCGGGGATGGCTTTGGAAGCTCCCATCCCAGCGAGCGATAGAGTTATATAGATAGCTTTTTATCTCTTCAACTACGTATTACTATATTTCTCTACGGATGCACTATATCTATCAATACACATGCCCATCTTTAGGTGCATCCTTAATATCGAACTTTTTCTTTTCTAATGATCGCCAGGCATATACAATATATGCCAGCACAAATGGAACAAAGAGAGATACAATGCTCATGACGAAAAGAGTGGTCTCGCTTGACGATGAATTTTCTATTGTAAGCGAACTGTTCAGATCGGGATATGCCGGATAATAAGCCGTGTTGTTATACCCTGTAATCAATAATAGCGTGCATACCGTCAGAACGGTGCCGATTCCCGAAAACCAGATCCCTTTCGAGTATGTATCATCGATAGCCGATTTGCCGATACCGAACAGAACGAGCAGTACTCCGGCTAAAAATAAGATCCCAATAATAGGCATCTCTATTAGGTTGTTGAGATATTTATACGATTCGAGAGATATCTCTTTTGTCTGAGGATCTACTGCAAATCCGTCCCCGGTAAATGTCCAAATAACGAATGTGAGGAAAAATGTAACGAACGGAATAGCATTGAAAAATAATGTTTTACGCGATCGTTGCACCAAAACATCATCTTTAAGACGGTTGATGAAAAACAAACAGGCAAGTGTACGGGCAAGGAAAAATACGGTTAATCCCAACATCCAACATCTTGGTTCGGCCAATGCTTCTAAGCCATGCCATTCGCTACCCCAAACACTGATGGTAGGAGCAATGACATCTGTAATATTCGATTTGTTGACAGTAAAGTTAGATCCCGTGAAAAAAGTTGCCAATGCCGCCCCTATAAGGAAAGTACCTAATGATCCATTAATAAAGAGAAATGTTCGGAATGTTTTTTTTCCAAGCCAGTTATTCGGTTTCGACTGATATTCATACGAAACGGCTTGGATCACAAAACATAAAAGAATCAGCATCCATACCCAATATGCGCCACCGAAACTGGTAGAGTAGAAGAGGGGGAAAGATGCGAAAAATGCTCCGCCAAATGTTACTAATGTGGTAAACGTATATTCCCACTTGCGTCCGAGAACATTTACTAAAGTAGCTCTTTCAGTTTCGTTTTTAGCTATCGAGTACAACATCGTCTGCCCTCCTTGCACAAAGAGAAGAAAAGATAGTATGCCTCCAATTAGACTAATGAGAAACCACCAATAATGTTGTAAAAATGAATATGTTATCATAATGTTGTCTTTTCTAAGTTAATTTGATTCGAGATTTATTTACTTTCTTCCGGACCTTTCTTTATTTGTCCGATCATAATCTTAACTTCTGCAACAAGAAGAATTGTGAATAAAACAAGAAATACGAAGAAGGTAGTCATCACAGAGGTAGATGACAGTGCCGATAATGCTGCCTGTAAAGGCAATACATCTTGTATAGCCCACGGTTGACGACCAACCTCGGCTACAATCCATCCCGATTGGCTGGCAATATATACGAGCGGTATGGAGATGATGGATAACCATAACAGCCATTTGCGATTTTCCAAATTTCTATTTAGAAAGAATAATATTGCAGCAAATAGCAATATAAAGAAACTACCTAAATAGACCATGAAGTGGAAAGCCCAAAATACTATATCAATATTGGGAATCAATTGTTCAGGACTGTCTAAATAGCCATATCCGAAATATGCATAGTTTTCTTTTATCAGATTTCTGTATTGTTCCGCATCTTCGCCTTTCTCTTTGGCAAGGCGGTAGTTGGCTAATGCTTGTATGGCAATCTTTCCTTTCGCTTGCTTTTCTTCAAAAGAAATTGCAGTCTTACCATCAGGCATTGTGTATCCCCCGTCTATTATATCTTTTATTCCCGGTACGAAAGCATCGGCATCCATAAACGCCAGAAGAGATAATCCTTTTGGAATAGCAATTTTCACTAAATATGGGTCAGTGTCGTCGTTGTACGATTCTTTATTCGGATTAGGAATAGCAAAGGCGATAATCTCTGCGCCATTACTCCCTTCGTATAGTCCTTCCATCACGGCAAGTTTCATCGGTTGCTTCTCGGCTACCTGATGGGCTGAGTTGTGCCCCGTAAATAGTGTAATAACAGATGCTACCAATCCGAATATTGCGGCAACTTTCATGCTCTGACGAGCGAATATTTTATTACGTTTCTTAAGCATATACCACGCAGAAACTCCGACAACGAACACACTACCGAGAATCCAACTCGATATCACTGAATGTAGAAACTTATCAACAGCAACCGGCGATAATGCTATCTTGAAGAAATCAACCATTTCGTTTCGTGCTGTGTCGGGATTAAATTCCATACCTACAGGGTACTGCATCCATCCGTTAGCGACCAATATCCACCATGCCGATATTGTAGCACCCAATATTGTCAGCCATGTAGCTGCCAGATGAGCTTTTTTGCTGACTCTGTCCCAACCAAAAAACATGATTGAAATGAAAGTCGCTTCCATAAAGAATGCTATAATGGCTTCTATGGCTAATGGTGCTCCGAAGATGTCTCCTACAAACCATGAATAGTTAGACCAATTGGTTCCGAATTGGAACTCTAATATCAGTCCTGTTGCCACACCTATGGCAAAGTTTATCCCGAAAATATTCATCCAGAATTTGGCTGTACGCTTCCATTGCTCATCTCCTGTACGAACATACATCGATTCCATTATAGCCATTATTATCCCCAATCCTAATGTGAGGGGTACAAATAGCCAATGATACATAGCGGTCATAGCAAATTGCAGTCTCGACCAGTCCATTAATGATGTGTTTAGTATTTCCATACGCTTGAGTTATTGAGTTATTTATTTGATCGTTGTATAAGCTGTTCGTTTACATAATCAGCTTTTTTCTCTAAGGTATCAAACTTTGCGTTTAAAAAATTGGGGAAGAAGAATGGTCGTAATATCAAGAACATTATTATAAGCTTGATTATAACTAATGTCCATAATACTTTACCCAAAGTCATACTCTTAAATCCATCGCGAAACATAGTGAAGAAATTGAATTTTGGCAATGGTTCTTTCATGGTCTTTACCTTTTATTTATGGTTGAAAAAACGTTACAGTACACGGTTATTATCAGGCTTCGCCCATTTGTCCGCTAATAGGAGGGATAAACCCTTCTTGTTTATTTATTGTAATTGGACCAAAATCAGCTTCAAACTTCTTTATATTATCATTCAGTGCAAACATGAGGCGCTTAGCATGTTCCGGTGTCAATATTATCCGCGACTGTACTTTCGCTTTCGGCATACCCGGAACCACCCTTATAAAATCTACTACAAATTCGGATGATGAATGCGATATTACTGCCAGGTTAGAATATATGCCTTGAGCAATATCTTCAGTCAATTCTATTTGTATTTGTTGCTCCTTGTCGTTATTCATTTCTATGCTATTTCTAATTTGTTAAAGAATATTTAAATTGCACGGATGCCTACAAAGTAATGAAAAATATAATAAATGTACTAAAAAATACCATTTTATTTGTAAGCATATTTTTTCTGCTCTAATGTAATACTTTTTTACATTCTGTGTAACAAATAAAAAAGCAACTCTGTATTTTTGAATAACAGAGTTGCTTATTAACGAATGAAGATAATAGAAAAGTGTTTTTATGGTAAATATTCGGTATATTCTAATCCGTACAAATCGGCAACTTCTTTAAATACAACCTTACCGTTAATAATGCTTAGCCCTTTACGCAGATCATTGTATTTGCTACATGCTTTTTCCCATCCATTGTTTGCTATTTGTAATACATAAGGCATCGATGCGTTTGTCAATGCTAAAGTAGAAGTCATAGGAACGGCTCCCGGCATATTTGCTACACAATAATGTAATACCCCATCTATAACATAGACCGGCTCGTTGTGTGTCGTTGCTTTCGATGTTTCAAAACAACCACCCTGATCTATTGCTACGTCTACCATCACGGTTCCGGGCTGCATACTGTTCAGCATCTCTTTACTGATCAAGACAGGAGCTCTGTCTCCGGCTTTGAGTACTGCTCCAATAATGAGGTCGGCAGATTTTATTAAAGTGCTTATTGTATGTGTGTCGGAATATTGTGTAACAACATTTGCTGGCATAAATTCATTCAGGTGGCGAAGACGATGCAAATTCTTATCCAAGATGGTTACAGATGCACCTGTTCCGGCTGCGATATGTGCTGCCTGTGTACCGACAATACCTCCACCAAGTATCAATATGTTGGCAGGTCTTACTCCGGGTACTCCCCCTAAAAGGATACCCTTTCCCATGTGTGGATTCTCTAAGAAATAAGCTCCTTGTTGAATAGACATTCTACCGGCAACCTCACTCATCGGTATCAGTAATGGTAATGATCCGTCGGGTAGCTGAACTGTTTCGTATGCTATGCATACAGCACCAGTATCTATCATTGCATTGGTAAGTTCCTGGTTAGATGCAAAGTGGAAATAAGTAAATACGATCTGGTCTTTGCGTATCAGTTTGTATTCCGAAGGAAGAGGTTCTTTAACCTTTACAATCATATCCGCTACTTCATACACTTCTTGTGGCGAACTACCAATAATTGCTCCGGCCTGTGCGTAATCACTGTCAGCAAAGCCACTGCCAATACCGGCATTAGTCTCTACATAAACAGTGTGATTGTTTAGTACCAATTCCTTTACTCCCGCCGGAGTCATTGCTACACGATTCTCTAACGTCTTAATTTCTTTGGGTATTCCAACTTTCATTTTTTTATTATTTAAAGATTAGCGACAATTTTTCATTACAAAAAAAAGACATATTGACGCGCATTCAGGAGATGTGTTGGTCTTAATGATATCTATATTATCAAATACATTTACAAAGTAATCTAAAAAACGAATTTAAACCAAGCAAAATGATATTTATTTATACTTATTGTTGTCATAAAACAAAAGTTCTCCTTATTCGTTATAGTCTTTGTAAATATTCTCGATTAAACATCAATAAATATATATAACATGAAGAAATTAATTTTTACTATTGTATGTGCGTTTGCTCTTGTAGCTTGTGGTGGCATGAAGGTGTATAACAATGGATTGAAGGAGCTTGAGGCCAGATCAGATAAGGGTTTGGGAATGAGTAAGGAGGAAGTTGTTGCTCTTATGGGAGATAAATTCACAACGAGTGGTCAGCAACAATCGACTGGTACCACATTCGAAACTATTGAATATCAAGATATGTACAAAAATAAGTTTATTTTCAATTTTGAGAATAACAAACTTGTAAAGTGGCTTCCTGAGCTAAAAGATAAGAAATAAGCAAAGTGTTTATTTATACTATTGATAGACTCTTCGTTATGATAAAGTAAAAAGCGAGCAAATGTGGATTACACATTTGCTCGCTTTGCAATATAATTAGTTTTAAATCGAATCTTATTCGTATTCGTTCCAAGGTTTGATTTCCAAATCGTCAACATTCAGTTTACAGAATGCCTGTATAAAGGCAGAAGCAAGGCGCGAATTGGTTAACAACGGAACGTTGAAATCTATCGATGCACGTCTTATTCTGTATCCGTTATTCAACTCTCCGGTAGTGAAATTCTTCGGTATGTTCACAACTAAATCGATTTTCTTGTTGTGAATCATATCTAAGGCACTTGGCTGTTTATTGTCAGTAGGCCAATAGACCTTAGTTGCCGGAACACCGTTTTCCACAAGAAATTTTTGAGACCCTTCTGTTGCGTATAGTTCATATCCTTTCTGATGTAACAGACGTGCAGCCTCCAAAAGCTCTACTTTCGACTTTGCCGGTCCTGTTGAGAACAGTACGCTCTTTTTCGGGATACTCATACCTACCGAAAGCATTGATTTCAATAACGCATCGTAGAAGTTATCACCTATACATCCTACTTCCCCTGTTGAAGCCATGTCTACACCTAATACGGGGTCGGCCTTTTGTAAGCGGGAAAATGAGAACTGAGAAGCTTTTATTCCTACATAGTCAAGATCGAATGCACTCTTACTCGGTTTTTCAACGGGTAGTCCAAGCATAACGCGAGTAGCCAGTTCTATGAAGTTTATTTTCAATACTTTGGACACGAATGGGAAAGAGCGGGATGCCCTCAGGTTACATTCGATTACTTTGATATCATTGTCCTTAGCCAGAAATTGTATATTGAAAGGTCCTGATATCTGCAATTCTTTCGCAATCTTGTGCGCTACTTTCTTTATCCTTCTAACGGTCTCGATATATAACCTCTGGGCAGGGAACTGTATGGTCGCATCTCCAGAGTGTACTCCGGCAAATTCAACATGTTCGGAAATCGCGTACATCACGATGTCTCCTTTGTCTGCCACGGCATCCAATTCTATCTCTTTCGCATTTTCTATGAACTCAGATACAACCACCGGATGTTTTTTCGAGACTTCGGCGGCTAATCCTAAGAAGTTCTCCAATTCCTGATCATTAGAGCACACGTTCATTGCAGCTCCTGACAGTACGTAGGAAGGGCGGATCAAAACCGGATATCCGACTTCGTCAATAAACACCTTGATGTCGTCAAGCGATGTCAATTCTTTCCAGCGAGGCTGATCTACACCTATTCTGTCGAGCATACTTGAGAATTTGTGCCTATCCTCCGCATTGTCTATGCATTGTGCGGTAGTTCCCAAGATATTGACTTTCTCCTTGTCAAGTCTCAATGCAAGGTTGTTAGGTATCTGTCCACCTACCGAAAGTATAACTCCGTGAGGATTTTCGAGTTCGATGATATCCATCACACGTTCGAACGTCAATTCATCGAAGTAAAGGCGATCGCACATATCGTAGTCAGTCGAAACCGTTTCGGGGTTGTAGTTTATCATTACCGAACGGTAACCCTCTTTACGTACAGTTTGCAACGCATTAACCGAACACCAGTCGAATTCGACAGACGAACCGATACGGTATGCTCCCGAACCGAGAACGATAACCGATTTCTTATCGCCAAGATAGTTTACATCGTTTTCTGTGCCGTTGTATGTTATATACAAATAGTTTGTTTGAGCCGGATACTCGGCCGCAAGTGTGTCTATCTGTTTCACACATGGTACTATTCCATTCTTTTTGCGCAGGCTTCTTACGCTCTGAGCAATTGTTTCTACGAGGCTCGGCTCTTTACATACGATTTTTGCTATTTGGAAGTCTGAGAATCCCATTTGTTTCGCTTGCTTCAATAGTCCGACAGGAAGCGAATTTATATCATCGTATTTCTCAATATCTTTCGAGCATTGGAATATATAGTTCAGTTTCTGAAGAAACCATCTGTCTATCTTTGTCAGGTCGTGGATCCGATCTACGCTATAACCTCTCTTGAAGGCTTCTTCGATACAGAATATGCGTTTGTCGGTCGGATTGCGCAATGCTTCGTCCAAATTCTCAACTTCTAACGGTTTGTTGGCAGCAAAACCATGCATCCCGATGTTGATCATGCGGAGACCTTTCTGGATCGTTTCCTCGAAAGTGCGTCCGATAGCCATGATTTCACCTACCGATTTCATGCTCGACCCGATCTCCTTAGATACTCCATGGAATTTACCTAAGTCCCAACGAGGGATCTTCACTACAACGTAGTCCAATGCCGGTTCGAAGAATGCACAAGTAGATTTTGTTACCGAGTTTTTCAACTCAAACAATCCATATCCAAGACCGAGTTTTGCAGCTACGAAAGCCAACGGATAACCGGTCGCTTTGGATGCCAATGCCGAAGAACGACTCAAGCGGGCATTAACTTCGATCACACGGTAGTCTTCCGATTCGGTATCGAAGGCATATTGTACGTTACATTCTCCGACAATACCGATATGTTTTACGATACGTATAGACAGTTCGCGCAATTTGTGGAACTCGTCATTTGTCAATGTTTGAGACGGAGCTACGACAATACTTTCTCCGGTATGAATACCAAGTGGGTCGAAGTTTTCCATATTACATACGGTCATACAGTTGCCGTATTTGTCTCTCACTACTTCATATTCTATTTCCTTCCATCCTTTCAGCGATTTTTCGACCAACAGCTGAGAAGAGTAGGAGAGAGCTTTCTCTGCTAACACCCTCAGTTCTTCTTCGTTGTCGCAAAAACCTGAACCTAAGCCACCTAAAGCGTAGGCTGCACGGATGATGATCGGATAGCCAAGATCGGCTGCTGCTTTTACTGCATCTTCGATGGTGCCGACAGCCATACTCTTGATGGTTTTTACATCTATCTCATCCAGCTTCTTAATGAAAAGCTCACGGTCTTCGGTATCCATGATTGCCTGTACCGGTGTACCCAATACACGCACATTGTATTTTTCAAGTATACCACCTTCATATAGTTTCACACCACAGTTCAAAGCCGTTTGCCCCCCAAAAGCAAGGAGTATTCCATCCGGTTTCTCTTTCTGAATTACTTTCTCTACAAAGTATGGAGTAATAGGCAGAAAGTATATTTTATCGGCACTTCCCTCCGAGGTTTGTATGGTGGCTATATTAGGATTTATAAGTACAGTTTCAACTCCTTCTTCTTTCAGCGCCTTCAATGCTTGCGACCCTGAATAGTCAAATTCTCCGGCCTCTCCGATTTTTAATGCTCCTGACCCGAGAACCAATACTTTTTTTACATCTATATCCATTTAGATAACTTTTTTATAGTGGTATATTATAATTTTTCTACAAACATATCGAACAAAAATCCGGTATCTGTTGGTCCGCTCGATGCTTCGGGATGAAACTGCGCCGAGAAGAACGGTTTGGATTTGTGTCTGATTCCTTCGTTAGTACCATCATTCAGATTGATGAAAAGAGGTTCCCAATCTTTGCCGAGAGAAGTGTTCGATACTGCATATCCATGATTCTGCGATGTGATGAAACATTGCGTCGAGTCTACCATTTTCACCGGTTGGTTGTGGCTTCTGTGTCCATATTTCAATTTGTATGTTGTTGCTCCTCCTGCCTTCGACAACAATTGATTGCCCATACATATTCCGCATATCGGTTTATTGCCATCCAATGCTTTGCGAATATTCTTTACTGTTTCTTCACAGAAATCAGGGTTACCCGGTCCGTTTGTGATGAACAAACCGTCCCATTCCAATTGATTGAAATCATAGTTCCAAGGTACACGTACAATCTTCACATTGCGCTTAAGCAGGCTGCGGATAATGTTGTGTTTAACTCCACAGTCCACCAATGCTACTGTTTTGTCTCCTTCACCGTATTCGATGATTTCCTTGCAACTTGCTATTGCAACCTGATTCTCAAGATTGGGATCGTAAAAATCTATTTCGTCTGCTCCCTGAAATACGATTTTTCCTTTCATTGATCCTTTTTCTCTCAATAGTTTGGTCAATGCACGAGTGTCAATACCATATATCCCCGGCACATCGTGTTCTTTCAGCCAATCACCAAGGCTTTTTTTTGCATTCCAATGCGAATATTCCTGCGAATAATCTGAAACTATTAATCCATTGACTTGTACTTTCTCAGATTCGTAGAACGATGATATTCCGTCTTCGAACGAATCTTCTGGAACTCCGTAGTTACCTACAAGTGGGAATGTAACGACAAGTATCTGCCCCAAATAAGAAGGGTCGGTCAAACTTTCGGTATAACCTACCATGGCAGTACTAAATACTACTTCGCCTGCTTTTGCTATTTCGGAACCGAAGGATTTACCTTCAAATACGGATCCGTCATCAAGAATGAGTTGTACTGGTTTGTCAGGATGCATTTCTTATAAATTATAATATTATGAATAATTATTGTTTATCGGCTTCGAGATAGAAAGAACTGATTTTCAGTTTAAAAAAAAGAGGAACATGATACCTAAATATCTGGTTCCTCTCATTATTTTATAGTCTGTAAATGTACTTCTTTTTTCTTATCATTTCTTTAAATATCCGCTATATGAATATCTAAAGTGCAAAGGTAAGAATTATTATTTATCTGATAAATATTTATGATAGTTTTTAATAGAAAGTTTTCACTTCGTTTACTTGGCCGACTTTGTTTCTATTAATATAACGCCATTTTTCCCTTTCTCTCCATACTTGGCTGTTTCCGTTTCATCCTTCAATACAGAAAACGAGTCGATGTCATCAGCGTTTAGGTCGTCCACATTTCCCTCTTTTCCGTCGATAATCACTAATGCTTTTGCATCTTTGCTAAAAGTAGATATTCCTCGAATCCAAAATTCAGAGTGGTCGTCTGATTTTTCCTTATCAGTAGCTTTAGAGGCTTCAGGTTTGTTTTTTTTACTGTCCTTTGTCTCTATTAGCACAACCCCATTTTTCCCTTTCTCTCCAAATACGCTTGTTGCCGATTCGTCTTTGAGTATAGAAAAAGACTCAATATCGTCTACACTTAAATCGTCCATATCACCCTCTTCTCCATCGATAATTACGAGGGCTTCGTTGTCTTTACTAAAGGTAGATATTCCTCGAATCCAGAAT
The DNA here is from genome assembly GCA_937875275.1 of uncultured Dysgonomonas sp. Taxonomy (GTDB): domain Bacteria; phylum Bacteroidota; class Bacteroidia; order Bacteroidales; family Dysgonomonadaceae; genus Dysgonomonas. The sequence continues at coordinate 15,935 of CALNCC010000117.1, forward strand.
TCAGAATTGTTGTCTAGCTCTCTTTGATTATCAATTTTGATATTTTCGGCACTATTTTCCTGCCCACTTTTTGTGGTTATTTTCACGACGCCATTCTTTCCTTTTTCTCCATATATGGTTGTTGCCGATTCGTCTTTGAGTATAGAAAAAGTCTCAATATCATCAATATTTACATCGTCAATATTCTTTTCTTCTCCATCAACAATCACTAATGCTTTTGTTGCTTTGTCAAAAGTAGATATTCCTCGAATCCAAAATTCCGACAGTTTGGATTTAATTGTATCATTTGCCGAGATTGGCTGAATTTTGTCTATGTCGTAAATGTAATTGGGCTTGGCAGATACCCACACGAATATGCCTAAGAATGGAAGAATAACCAATACGGTCAATCTCTTCCATGGTGAAGATTTGCTTTTTTTCATCATTGCGAAACGATTTAGGTAATTTGACATTTTAAATGAATTTGTAAAAGAAAATACCGGATATTGAATCTGTTGATTGACAAGAACGGATTGATAAAGGGTTCGCGAAACCCCTCTGTCAAGGATTGTTTTGTCTACCAAATACTCATGGTTTTCTTTTACGGCTAACACATACAACCACATAAACGGGTTGAACCAATGAAGTAGTAGCGCGCATTCACTACATAAAAGGTCTAACCAGTGTCTCTGTTTGATATGGATCTTTTCATGATCCAGTATTATGTTTTTTTCCATATCAGAAAGGCTCTTGTCATTCAGCAGAATATGTTTAATCGTGGTGAATGATGATGATATATGTTCATTTCTGATATATTCGATATTGTTGTGTTTCATTTTCTCGCCTGTTCTTATCAGTGTACTTATTTTCTTCACAGCTACAATGTTTCGAACAAGGCATATTGCAATGCCTATTACATATAGGCTGATTATTACATGCCATACATTGTAAGACGATGAAGGTAACGCTGGCGTTGACATCTCCTCTATAATGACAGGTGCTTCATGTAGAACGACAGTAGGTAAAGGTGCGATATGCACGTCATAACTAATGTTTATAGCTGGAAGCAAGATAGATATGATTAACCCTGCCAATAGAAAAAAACGGTTGAACCGATAGAATGTCGCTGTCTGCAGCAACAAGCGATATGTAAGATAAAAGACCGTCAAGCAGACTGTCGATTCTATTATATATTGTATAAAGTCTTTCATGATGCTTAATTATTCATTTTCATCTGAAATTTGCTGCTTCGTTTCTTCAAACAAATCATTCAAGTCTTCTAATGACAAGTTCCTCTCTTTTGCAAAAAAAGATGTCATGGCGGAATATGATCCATTGAAATAATCTTTCAATACACCGAATAGCTGCTTCTTTGAGTATTCACTCTTGCTCAGTAACGGAAAATATATATTTGCTCTACCGTCCTGTTTATGATTGGCAAATCCTTTTGTTTCTAATATACTCAATATAGTAGCCACTGTGGTGCGAGCCGGCTTGCTGTCTTTAAACTCTTTCAGTATATCTTGTACCGAGGCTTGTTCGAGCTCCCATAGTATTTGCATTATTTGTTCTTCAGCTTTAGTTAATTGCATTTTATAGTCGTTTTAGTTATTTTGATATCGCAAATATATGTCTAAAACATTAGACTACAAAATTTACTGTCTATTTTTTTAGACTTTGGCGTTTTTTATTTATCATAAGATAAATTTGGTCCCTAAAATGTTATATATAAATTCTTGTGTTTGTGAATTTATCATTTTAAGAACTAAATGTTACCTTTGTTACCTAAAAAATAGAATTATGTGTGGAATCGTCGGGTATATTGGTTTTAGGGATGCTTATCCCATTCTGGTTAAAGGGCTTCACCGATTAGAATATAGAGGATATGACAGTGCTGGAATAGCACTAATGAACGAAGAGAAAAACCTTTCGGTATACAAAACGAAAGGTCGAGTAAATGATCTGGAGGAGTATGTTCTTGATAAAGATATATCGGGAACTATTGGTATAGCACACACACGGTGGGCGACCCACGGTGAACCGAGTAACACGAATGCCCATCCGCACTATTCTCAGACCGAAACATTAGCATTGATTCATAATGGAATCATAGAGAACTATGCTGTGTTAAAAGCTGAGCTACAAAAGAAAGGTTATACGTTCCATAGTACTACCGATACCGAGGTTTTAGTTCAGTTTATAGAATACATTAAACAATTGCATAAATGCGATTTGTTTTCTGCTGTTCAGATAGCTCTCGGTCAGGTTGTAGGGGCTTATGCAATAGCTGTTATGGAAAAAGGAAATCCCGACCAGATAATAGCGGCACGCAAAAGCAGTCCTTTGGTAATAGGTATCGGAGACGGAGAATATTTCATCGGCTCAGACGCTTCACCTATCATTGAGTACACAAACAAGGTTATTTATTTGGATGATGAAGAAATAGCCGTTATAAAAAGACATGAAGAACCTCAGATCGTTACCATCGGTAATGTGCGCAAAACTCCACAGATAAAAGAACTGGAGATGAGTCTCAGTGAACTGGAGAGAGGTGGTTACCCTCACTTTATGCTAAAAGAGATTTTCGAACAACCACAAAGTCTTACTAATTGTATGAGTGGGCGAATAAACGTGGAAGGAACAAACGTAACCCTATCGGGTATTATAGACCATAAAGATAAGTTTCTCAATGCGCGCCGTATTGTAATCATAGCATGCGGAACATCATGGCATGCAGGTATTATCGGCGAATATCTGTTCGAGGAACTTTGCCGTATTCCGGTTGTCGTGGAATATGCTTCGGAATTCAGATACCGGAATCCCGTAGTTTATCCTGACGATGTGGTTATTGCCATATCGCAATCGGGCGAGACGGCAGACTCTTTGGCTGCAATAGAATTGGCACGCAAATCGGGAGCATTTGTTTATGGCGTTTGCAATGTTGTCGGATCTTCAATTCCGAGAAATACCGATTCGGGTTCGTATACCCACTGCGGACACGAAATAGGCGTGGCATCCACCAAAGCCTTTACTGCACAAGTGGCCGTGTTGACAATGATGGCCTTGACGATCGCCAAAGAAAAGAAAACAATAGATGACAAAAAGTATACCGATACAATAAAGGAATTGCAGAATATACCTGGTAAAATATCGCAGATACTCGATCTTAACGAAGAGATCAGACAACTGTCATATATATTTACCTATGCTCAAAATTTCATTTATTTAGGACGTGGATACAATTATCCGATAGCACTCGAAGGAGCATTGAAATTGAAAGAAATATCATATATCCATGCCGAAGGGTATCCGGCAGCCGAGATGAAACACGGCCCCATAGCGCTGATAGATAATGAAATGCCAATAGTCATAATAGCAACCAATGACACGATATACGAAAAGGTAGTGAGCAATATACAAGAAATAAAAGCCCGCAACGGTAGAGTTATAGCTATCATAAATGAAGGTGATGAGGTCATAAAATCAATGGCAGACCACTGCATCGAAATACCGGCGACAAAAGAATGTCTCGATCCGCTATTATCAGTTATTCCATTACAGTTGTTGGCCTACCACATAGCTGTAAATAAGAATCGGGATGTAGACATGCCCCGCAATTTGGCTAAATCGGTAACCGTAGAATAATTAACGAATAATAAAACTGTTTTTCTGTTATAAATTTCTTTGTCTTATAATTAAATGCTACTTTTGCAAGGAATAAATTTTAACTAATAAATCATGGATATTTCACACATTGAGCATCTAGGTATTGCTGTAAAAAGCATAGAAGAACAATTACCTTATTATGAAGGTGTTTTGGGATTAAAATGTTATAATATCGAGGTTGTAGAAGACCAAAAAGTGAAGACTGCTTTCTTCAAAATCGGACAAACAAAATTAGAGCTTCTTGAGCCAACAAGTCCGGAAAGTACAATCGCTAAATTTATTGAAAAAAGGGGCGAAGGAATACACCACATCGCATATTGCGTTCAAGATGGAGTAGCCAATGCTATCAAAGAAGTTGAGGCTAAAGGTGTTCAAACAATAGACAAAGCACCTCGTCGCGGAGCAGAAGGATTGGATATCGCATTTCTTCATCCGAAATCAACTGCAAGTGTGTTGACCGAACTCTGTGAAACACCTAAGAAATAAAAAGAAAACAGGGCTTTCATAAATAAATTTATGCGAGCCCTTACTTATTCTACTAAGGATAAATCTAAAAAAAGAATCATAAAATATAAATAGATATTATGAGCCAACTTGAAAAGGTAAAAGAGCTAATGGAACTACGTGCGAAAGCACGTATTGGCGGAGGCCAAAAAAGAATAGATGCTCAACATGAAAAAGGCAAATATACAGCACGTGAGCGTATTTCCCTTTTGCTTGACGAAGGAAGTTTCGAAGAGTTTGACATGTTTGTAGAACACCGTTGTACTAACTTCGGCATGGAAAAGACAAAATTTCTTGGCGATGGTGTAGTTATCGGTTGCGGTACAATAGAAGGACGCTTAGTATATGTTTTCGCACAAGACTTTACTGTAATCGGTGGATCTTTATCGGAAACATTAGCTATGAAAATCTGTAAAGTGATGGACATGGCGATGAAGGTAGGTGCTCCGGTAATTGGTCTTAACGACTCGGGCGGTGCTCGTATCCAAGAAGGAGTAAATGCTCTTGCCGGATATGCCGAAATATTCCAACGTAACATCTTAGCATCAGGAGTTATTCCGCAAATCTCAGGAATCTTCGGTCCATGTGCCGGCGGTGCAGTGTATTCACCGGCTCTTACCGATTTCACGCTTATGGTAGAAGGCATGTCTTACATGTTCCTTACAGGGCCAAAAGTAGTGAAAACCGTAACAGGAGAAGACGTAACACAAGAACAACTTGGTGGAGCAAGTGTACATGCCAGCAAGTCGGGTGTTGCACACTTTACGGCAGCAAATGAAGATGAAGGTATAGAATTGATCAAGAAACTATACGGATTCCTTCCATCAAACAATATGGAGGAAGCTCCACGTCGCGAATGCAATGATCCGGTGGCAAGAATGGACGATTTGTTGAACGAAATCATCCCTGACAATCCGAATAAGGCATACGACATGTATGAAGTTATCGGAGCAGTTGTAGATAACAGCGAATTTCTTGAA
>CALNCC010000118.1 GCA_937875275.1 uncultured Dysgonomonas sp.
AGTAACGACTTTTTTTCTTACGCACGAAATAGATACGGGGAAAATTATTTTGCAGGACAAGGTCGCTATTGAAGAAAATGATAATGCGGGAAAAATTCACGACGAACTGATGCTGAAGGGAGCACAGTTGGTTCGCAGGACGGTTGATATGATCTTGGAAGATAAGATTGAGGCTGTTGCTCAAAGAGAGTTCTACAACGATGAGACCGAATTGAAAGCTGCCCCAAAGATATTTAAAGATACTTGCCGTATAGATTGGAATCAATCAGCAGAGAAAATACATAATCACATACGAGGTCTTTCGCCCTATCCGGCAGCGTGGACAGAGTTGTGCGTGGCAGACAAAGATCCGCTGATGGTGAAGATATTTAAATCGAAATTCTTATTAAACACAGAAGGAATAGAAAACGGAAAAATCATAAGTGATAGCAAGGAATTTATGCACATAACATGCAAAAATGGAGCAATTGTTGTTGATGAAATTCTTCTTGCAGGTAAAAAAAGAATGAAGGTTATTGATTTTTTGAAAGGATATAAATTAGAAGAAGGTTCATGTTTTAAGTAAAAAGTTTTGCAATGAAGGATCAATTAAAAAAGCTAATAGAAGAATATCGTAGCTTACAGCCTTTTAATGAAGATTGTAAAAGAAAATTAGATAAAAAGTTTCGATTAGAATTTAATTATAATTCTAATCATTTGGAAGGTAATACTCTCACTTATGGAGAAACAGAACTTCTATTGATTTTTGACCAGACGAAAGGCAATCACGAATTGCGCGAGTTGGAAGAAATGAAGGCTCATGATGTGGCATTAATGTTGATAAAAGAAGAAGCTGCTATAGCGGATAAGCCACTGACAGAAAAATTTATAAAAGAATTGAACCAAACTATTCTTGTTCGTCCTTTTTGGAAAGATGCTATAACTTCTGAAAGGCAACCTACTCGTCGACAAATAAAAGTGGGTGAATATAAAGAATATCCCAATAGTGTGATTCAATCTAACGGAGAGGTATTTGAATATGCTTCGCCGCAAGAAACTCCTATTCTGATGGCGGAATTAGTAAAATGGTATAACGATGAGGTTGAAAAGAAAGAACTGTCAGCTATTGAGTTGGCAGCTCTACTTCACTATCGCTATATTCGCATCCATCCTTTCGATGATGGTAATGGACGTGTGGCTCGCCTATTGGTAAACTATGTGTTGTTCTGTAATGATTTACCTCCTGTAATAATAAAAACGGCAGATAAAAAAAACTATTTGCGAGTATTACAACAGGCTGATAGTGGAGATTTACAGGCATTTATCAATTACATGACACAGCAATTGGCATGGAGCATTGATCTTTCGATAAAAGCTGCTAAAGGAGAAGAAATAGAGGAGCAAGATGATTGGGAAAAACAATTGATCTTGTTGAAGAAGGGATTGGGGGTAAAGAGTGATGAAGTGGTTAAAAAATCGGAGGAGAGCATAAAAGGGGTTTTTGATAATGTAATAACTCCTTTATGTGAGATATATGATGAAAAGATTTCCCCTTACAATTCTGTATTTATGGAATATAAATACAGAGTAATTACCACGGGAAAAGTTCGTTATAATGAAAATGTGCGAATGGCTCTGGACAATATATATAAGTTGAATGAATTTAAGACAGATATAATTATAATAGATTCATTATTTAATCATATTCGAAAACCTTATTTGGAGAACTCTATTTCCTCAAATCAAATAATTATTACTTTTGAGGAGAATGCATACGTTTTGAAATATAAAGGTAAAGTTTTGTATGCAAAGCTTTACTCCGAATTCTTATCAGAAGAGGAGATGAATATTATCATTTCCGACATAGGAAAAGACCTTTTTCAAAAAATAGAAAAAGAGATTAATAAATAATCAAGAACCTTACCCATATAAAACTCGATGCAAAAAGTAATAAAATCAGAAAATCTTGATAGAGATTTGACATATATATTGGATAATTTGTCTTACGATAAATTATTTATTCTGACGGATGAAAATACCGAAAAGCTTTGCTATCCCTTTGTTGCGCAGAACGAAAAAATAGCTAATGCCGGAAAAATTATAATAAAAGCCGGAGACGATAATAAAAACATCAATGCGTTGGCTGAAATATGGTCTTATCTCAGTGCTAATGGAGCAACACGTCATTCGTTGTTGATTAATCTGGGCGGAGGAATGCTGACCGATATCGGCGGATTTGCCGCTGCAACATTCAAACGTGGAATTAAATGTATAAATATTCCGACCACCCTTCTCGGAGCCGTAGACGCTGCGGTAGGAGGTAAGACGGGAATCAATTTCGATGGTTTGAAAAACGAGGTTGGTGCTTTTGCTCCAGCCGAAACGGTGCTGATTGACTCTGTTTTTTTCAAAAGTTTGGATGAATCTAACTTCCTGTCGGGCTATGCCGAAATGATAAAACACGGATTGATAGACAGCGATGAGCAATGGTTGGCGACGATATCGTTTGATGTGGAAGAGATTGATTATGAAAAACTAAAGCAGCTTGTTGTTGATTCTGTTGGGGTGAAAGAGCGCATTGTGGAAGAAGATCCGTTTGAACATGGAATCCGCAAAGCACTCAATCTTGGGCACACAATAGGACATGCTTTCGAAAGTCTTTCGTACAAGATTAACAAACCGATACCTCATGGTTATGCCGTAGCATGGGGGATAATCTGTGAACTGTATTTGTCTCAGAAATATTGTGGGTTTCCGAAAGAGAAGCTTTATAAGACAATCCACTTTATCCGAAGCAACTACTACGGTTTTCCGTTCGATTGCGATCATTACGACAGTTTGTACGAATATATGAAGCATGATAAAAAGAACGAATCGGATACCGTCAATTTCACATTCTTGTCGGATGTGGGGCAAGTGGTAATCAACCAGACTGCAACGAAAGAAGATATACTCGATTCTATCGACTTCTTGAGAGAAAGTGTAGGTTTGTAAATATAGTTTCACTACCATTGCACAAAGATGTTACAGATAAGATAGTAATAACCCTGAAACGCGTGAGAATATGATAGCCTTGCAACAATATTGGAGGAATACTCTTTTGGTTTTGATAATACTTCTCGGAATAGTTATTTTCAGAGAGTTCTGGCCTTTCCTTAGTGGCTTTATGGGGGCGGTAACCATATACATATTGGGCCGCAAACAGATGTTCTATTTCATAGATCGAAAGAAGATGAAACCTGCGTGGGCGGCTCTTATCATCTTGTTAGAAGTATTGCTTTGCATACTCATTCCCTCGTTTTTGGCTATATGGTTGCTCTTGGGACGGTTAGATTCCATCAAGGTAGATCCTATGGCATTGGTGTCTACTGTGCAGCACCTTATAGCTCTTATACAAGACGAAACGGGCTACAATCTGTTAAGCCCCGACAGTATGGGCAAACTGACATCTTATGTGTATTTAGTGATACAATTTATCCTCAATCAATTAGGCATATTTGTCGTAAATGCCGTTGTGCTGTTGTTTATCTTGTACTTTATGCTCATAAGCAATCGCCGAATGGAACGTTACTTGTACGAGTTGATGCCGTTTAGCGATCATAATAAAGGTTACCTGGCACAGGAAATAAAGAAGATGGTTACCGCAAATGCTATCGGTATTCCTCTTTTGGCTGTTTCGCAGGGAATTATAGCCATGATTGGATACATGATTTTTGGTGCTCCGAGCCCTGTATTGTTTGCTTTCATAACTTGTTTTGCAACAATTATTCCTTTCTTAGGTACGGCATTGGTTTGGTTCCCTTTGGCATTATATTTAGGACTGACCGGCAATTGGCCGGCGGCAATAGGGTTGGCGGCTTATTCGCTGGTTTTGATATCCAATGTCGACAATTTGCTCCGTTTTCTCTTGCAGAAAAAGATGGCAGATACCCATCCGCTCATCACGGTGTTTGGGGTAATAATCGGTTTGACACTGTTCGGATTCTGGGGCGTTATTTTCGGCCCATTATTGCTGTCTATATTCTTTATATTGGTAGATATGTTCAAAAAAGAATATTTGGAAAACCGTACGTGGAAAGGAATAGAGTAAAAACAGGAATGTTATTTACCCATTTCTTTTACTTGCTTAATCATGTCTACTAATTCTTCTTCCGAAAATTCCATTTTATAATCGGTTTGCCAATACATATCCGGTTCTAAAGTCTCTGTATCGAAATCGGCAGAAAAATCCCAAAACGAAGATGGGCATCGTATCTCTATCTTGGTGTTGGGTAACACAGGAGGTTCATTACCCCAAATATTCCCAAAATCTTTAGTGAAAGTACTGGTGCTACTGCCTATCAATGTGCCAAGATTGTTTTGAGCAATAATGCGGCAAAAAAGGTCGCCACAGGAATACGTTACTGTTCCTTGCAGCACAAATAAATTTTCGTAATGGAAAGTCTTATCAGAACGTGGTAAACGGATAACCTCTTTACTGTATGGCGTATATTCATTTCCTCCCTCTGATAGTTTATCAACCTTAGAGCATTTTACAAATACAGTATCGTGCTTGAGATAATCAAATATTTGGTAGGTTGTTGTATATTGCCCTCCTCCGTTTTTGCTTACATCTATAAAAAGGTTCTTTATTTTGTGCAATCTGAGAGAATCGGAAAACATTTTCATTTTTGCTTCAAGATTTTCCGCTTTCGCTATCGTTTCCTCAAAAGTACGCAGATAGAGAATCGCTGTCGATGATTGTGGATATACTTTGTAGTATATAGGAGATTGTTTTTCTTCTTTGGCTTTCTCTCCTTCTCCTTCTCCTTCTCCTTCTTCTTTTTCTGTCGGTTTGGGTAATGAAATGTTTTCTAATTTTTTATTTTCCTTTTTTCCATCTTTCATGTACTCTACCATATAGGGTGGTTCTATATCAAAAAGTGGTTTCAGTAAAGCAGGAGCAATTGTTGCAACTGCATAATTAATGAAGCTCACAGATTGGTTTTCCATTAAAGACTTTAGTTTGTTTACGATCTCACGGGTGTCTACTTTGTTGATGAATAGTAATTTAACATCGCTGCTGTCTATGGAAGGGGTATATAAATATCCGTCTTTTATTTTTAAAAATAAGGGGATAATCATTAGTTGCTCACCATTCTGCAATCGCTCTACTTCCCTACTCATATACAAGCCAAGAAGATCGAAATTGGAATTGGTATGACTATCCAAACAAGAATTCATTGTGCTCATCGCCTCTATAAATTGCATTTTAGTCATCGGGTGGTCAAATTGCTTATAAAGTAAACTTTTCTTAAGCTCAAATTCTTCCATTCCGCAATAATAATATGGATCGGGATGTCTTTCGTTCAAAAATTCAAAGAAATAATCGGCATCCTCTTCCAGTTCTTCAGGGCTGAAAAGGGTTGTGTCGCTCACTTGAGCATTTACGCTGATATGGAAAAACAAAAATGAAATTACAATATAGATTAATCTTTGATGCATATGCGGTTATATATTGGAGGTTTTTATTTTTAATTTCTGCAAATGTAAAGGTTTTAAAACTAAAACAAATAGTTGCCATGATTTTGTATTTGACACAGTGGTTAATTAAGTGTAATTTTATCACTTCAACAAGACAGCAATCAGCTCCAAAGCTGTGTTTTGTGATTTAGAAATGAGGAAGTTCTCATTTTCTATTATATCTTTGTCTACTGTTTTGTATATAAATAAGTGTTGATTATAAGTTGCTTAGTGGTTAGGTGAATACTTCTTTTTTTATCTCAAACTAACGTAGGCGACTTCATCAAATAAAAAATTATAAGATTATGGCAGAATTGAAAATTGTAGCCTCTATTGAGGTAAAGAAAGAGTATCAGGCAGAAATAGAAAAAGTATTTGCCAACCTTGTTCCCGAAACACGAAAAGAGGCAGGCAATATATCTTACGAACTACATGTGGATACAAAAAATCCGCTGAAATATACATTTATCGAAGTGTGGAAATCGGAAGAAGCAATCGCTATACACAACAATACACCACACTTTGCCGCATTTAAGGATGCGATAGACGGTAAGATAAACGATTTGAAAATCGATATCATAAAAAAAATACTATAAATATCTTTCGTTGAGGGCAGAGATTGCTGCACAGACGGAAAAAGAAAATATAATGATCGAAATTTTTCAAGATTACTTAAGAAAGCATGACTACGATAGGTTTGAGTTGAAGACAGTGCTATTCGATATGGATGGTGTGTTGTTCGACTCGATGAAATATCATGCCCGCTCGTGGAAACAAACGATGGATGAATATGAACTAAACTCGACTGAAGAAGAGTTTTACCTGTATGAAGGCATGATTGGTTCTAATACGATCAATACGATTGTGAAAAGAGAGAAGGGGCGAGATGCTACAACACAAGAGAAGGCTGATATTTATGCCCGCAAAACGGAACTGTTTTCTCAGATGAACAAAGGAGATATGATACCTTTTGCTCTCGATTTTGTGAATAAGGTTCGCTGCGAGGGATTAGATGCTTTGGTCGTAACAGGCTCAGGGCAACCAACGCTAATAGATCGGCTCAACAAGAGTTTTCCGAATTGCTTTAAGAGAGAAGATATGGTTACGGCTTTTGATGTAAAACACGGGAAACCGCACCCCGAGCCGTATCTGATGGGATTGAGCAAAGCCGGGAATTTAAAACCTAATCAAGCGATTGTTGTAGAAAATGCGCCTCGTGGTGTTGAAGCATCAGTTGCCGCAGGCATATTTACGATAGCTGTCAATACGGGTCCGATACCCGACCAAGTGCTTGCCGATGCCGGAGCGAATATTGTTTTGCCATCGATGAAGGCTTTGTATGACAATTGGGATAAATATAAATCGTTTCTGGTTGATTAAGATACTGTTAAATGAATTGATATTTAACAAAAAGACTTGAACACCGGTATTTGATGTGATGTTTACTATTTAGATTGTTAGATTTAAAAGGCAAACATTATGTTAGATAATATTATTTCTTTGGTCAAAGACCAAGTGCTAAATGTCGTAAGTCAGAATGCAGATATTCCGGCAGACAAAAAGAATAGTGCGGTAGAAACCACAACATCGACTATCGTAGATGGACTGAAAGATCAACTGTCATCGGGTGGCATATCGTCTATCACAAATCTATTTGGAGGTACAGACGGTGGAGGTTCTATCCTATCCACATTGGGCAATTTGGTCGAATCGGCATTGGTCGATAAAGTTGGGTTGAGTAAAGATATCGCAAGTTCTATCGCTTCAACGGCTGTGCCTGCTGTCGTAAACTTTATATCAAGTAAGTCTCAAGATGCGAATGATTCTTTCAATGTCGAATCGCTCTTAGGCGCTTTAGGTGGAGATGGCAAAAAAGAATCGGGATTGTTGAGCAAATTAGGTAGCTTGTTCGGGAAGTGATTTTCCACGAATAATATTGATAACAAAAGCACCGATGTCTATTGATTGACGTCGGTGCTTTTATCTATTTTTGTGCTATGCGAATCTTATATTTTGATCGGATCAAACTTAGGTACAAGCAGTTTCATTACACTCCAACCTATCAGATAGGCAACGGCGCAATATCCGAACACAATAGAATATCCGGTAGAGATGCCTCCCTCAAAGTTCTCGGCTGCGTAATCGAACAGATACCCACTAATTGTCATCAGTAAGAATGCGCTGAGTCCTCCGGCAAGCCCGGTAAATCCTGTAATTGTAGCCACCGCCCTCTTTGGGAACAGGTCGCTTCCGGCAGTGAATATATTGGCCGACCATGCCTGATGTCCGGCACAACCTATACCGATCAATATGATTGGTATCCAATACCCTTGATCGCCCAATGCTTCTATATGAGCCAGCGGTTGAGCCAGCAGCACCACCAGTGGTATCATGGCTATAAACATCATGGCTTTCATTCTACCGTCGTATGCTTTCATTCCCTTATTGATGAAATAGGTAGGGAACTTGCCGCCTAAAACAGATCCCAATACTGTGATTGTATACAGCAGTCCTAATGGGAGAGCTATCTCAGTTCCTTCGAGTTTGTACTCGGCATGCAGATATGCCGGCGTCCAGAATAGGAAGAACCACCAAACGCCATCGGTAATAAATTTACCTAAGAAAACAGACCATGATTGTTTGTATTTGAGGCAATCAGTGAAACTGATAGTCTTTTCTTTTTCGTCAGATGTCGTCTCTCCGTCTTCGCTGTCATCTTGATTGATATATGCTCTTTCCGCATCGTTCATCCATTGGTTTTCTTGCGGCGATTTGTAAAGAATAAGCCAGATAGCAAGCCAAATGAAACCTAATGCTCCAACTATAAGAAATGCTGTTTCCCATCCCCATTTGCTGGCAAGGAAAGGTACGGATAGGGGGGCTAATACAGCTCCGATATTAGATCCCGAATTGAAAATGCCGGTAGCAAATGCACGGTCTTTCTTCGGGAAATATTCGGCGGTAGCCTTCACTGCCGATGGGAAATTGCCCGCTTCGCCGACTGCCAGCACTACTCGTGCAATGATGAAACAGAAGAGGCTGATTGCTGCAATCACAGGAACAACTTCTCCTGTGGCATTTCTCAGTCCTTCGGCATTTTCTATGCCGGTATACCATTCTGTTATTTGTCCGCAAAGTGCGTGTATACACGCCCCGAACGACCACAGACCGATAGCCCACGCATATCCTTTTTTAGTCCCTACCTTGTCTACAAATCCACCGACAAAGATCATGCTGACAGCATATACTAACGAGAATATGCCGGTGATCCAGCCATAATCCGACTCTGTCCAATGAAATTCGGTTGCCAGTTCGGTTTTGAGTAGACCGATGATCTGTCGGTCCATATAGTTAATAGTGGTGGCAAAGAACAATAATGTACAGACCGTCCATCTGTATTTAGTCATCGTCTCGTTTGCCGCATTTAAGATTTTCTTCATGGTATTGTTTTTTTATGTGCTTATTTTTGTCATTATAGCAAAGGTCTCTTTACATATTTGAGTGATTCGCGCCCAGTCTTTTTGTTTGATAGCATCATCGGGAAACAGTTTCGATCCCATCCCAACGCATGCAACACCGGAGTTGAACCATGCCTTCAGATTTTCTTCGGTAGGCTCAACAGCTCCCGTTGCCATTATATTGCTCCACGGCATTGGTGCCATCACATTCTTAACGAAAGAAGGACCTCCTACATTGCCTGCCGGAAATATCTTTACCACCTCAGCTCCCAATTCCTGTGCGGTACCTATCTCGGATACCGATCCGCAACCGGGAATATAGGCAACCTGCCTTCTGTTGCATACTTTGAATATATCCGGATTGAGCAATGGACCAACTATGAAGTTTGCTCCCGATTGCAAAAATAATGAAGCCGTACCCGAATCTACTATCGACCCGATACCTAATATCATTTCGGGACATTCTTTTAGTACCCACTTGTTGAGCTCGGCGAATATCTCGTGGGCAAAGTCTCCACGATTGGTAAACTCGAAGACTCTGACTCCTCCGTCGTAACAAGCCTTTACCACCTGTTTAGACACCTCGAGGTCGGCATGATAGAAAACCGGAACGATGCCCGTTTCCTTCATCTTGCTGCATACTTCTATTCTGCTAAATTTTGCCATATTATTATGTTTATATATTTTATCTTGATACTCTGCCCGAACCGTCTCCTTTCATCAGGTTCTCTACCTCGGCAACACTAACCAGATTGAAATCTCCATATACTGTATGTTTCAGGCAAGAGGCTGCCGTTGCAAATTCGAGCGCTTTTTGGTCGTCATCCGTATACGTCAACAGCCCGTATATAAGTCCGCCCATGAAGGAGTCGCCTCCTCCTACACGATCTACTATGTGTGTGATATCGTACCGTTTCGACATGTATAGTTTGTCAGAATAGAGGCAACCTCCCCAAGTGTTATGATTGGCATTGATAGACCCACGCAAAGTGATAATCACTTTTTTAGCTCTCGGAAATTGCTGTTTGATCTGCTTGCACACCGATTCAAATTCTTCGGGGTTTACCTCGCCGCTTGTTGCCGTTACGTCAAAGCCTTCGGGCTTGATGTTGAATACTTTTTCGGCGTCTTCTTCATTGCCTAAGATAACATCACAACCTTCTACCAATGCCGGCATAATCTCTTGAGCCGTTTTGCCATATTTCCACAGATTCTTGCGGAAGTTGAGGTCGGTAGATACCGTGATCCCCATTCTGTTAGCAGTCTTGATGGCTTCGAGGCAAGCATCTGCCGCACCTTGCGATATGGCAGGAGTTATACCTGTCCAGTGAAACCATTGAGCATCTTTCAATACTGTTTCCCAATCTATCATTCCCGGTTTGATGTCGGCAATGGCAGAGTGAGCACGATCGTAGACTACCTTAGAGGCACGAGCTACGGCTCCCGTTTCCAAGAAGTAAATACCTACGCGATCTCCGCCTCTGGCGATATGCTTAGTGCCTACGTTGTATTTTCGCAGTTCCGAAACGCACCAGTCGGCTATATCGTTCTGTGGTAGGCGAGTAACAAACTCGGTAGGGATGCCATAGTTGGCAAGAGATACAGCTACGTTTGCTTCTCCTCCGCCAAAAGTAGAGTTGAGAGACGTAGATTGAATAAAGCGATTGTAGGCAGGTGTTGCCAACCGCAACATAATTTCTCCGAAACTTACGACTTTTTTCATTTACTCTTTATGTTTTATTTTTTTTTTGATTTCAAATTGGATATATAATCTGTGTAACCTCAAAAGTTGAAAAAGTTTTTCGCATTGTTGTACGATATATCTCCTGCCATCTTGCCGATGAACTCAATCTCGGAAGCCGGAAGAAAACCTTTCTCTACATCATTGCCCAACAGATTACACAAGATTCTGCGGAAATATTCGTGGCGAGGGTAGGATAGGAAGCTGCGCGAATCGGTTAGCATACCTACAAATCGGCTCAATAAACCTTGGTTAGATAAGGACCTCATCTGAGCCTCCATACCATCTTTCTGATCTAAGAACCACCATCCCGAACCGAATTGCATTTTTCCGGCAACAGAACCATCTTGGTAGTTGCCTATCATGGTTGCTATCAGGTCGTTGTCTCTTGGGTTGAGGTTGTATAATATTGTTTTTGTCAGTTTTCCTATTGCGTCTAATCTGTCGAAGAATCTGATCATGCTCAGGGCTTGCGAATAGTCGGCAATAGAGTCGCAGCCGGCATCGGGACCGTATTGTTTATATAAGCGCGAAGAATTGTTGCGGACTACACCGAAGTGGAATTGCTGAACCCAACCTTTCTCCCAATCCATGACAGCACCTTCGAATAGAATAGCCGATTTGAATTTGCCGGCTTCATCAGCGGTCAGTTCTTTTCCGGAATATATTTTTTCGAATATTTGCTTGATCTCCACGTCTGTATAACTATCACTGAAAAAATGAGCCATACCATGATCCGACAATTTGCAGCCCAAGCTTGCAAAATAGTCGTGTCGCTTGCGCAGTGCCGATAGCAAGTCGGCGTAATTAGAAATTGATACGCCGGATACGGCAGCCAGTTTCTCCACATATTGTCTAAATTCTTGTGGGTTTTCCACAGCCATAAGCTTGTCGGGACGCCATGTCGGTAAAACTTTCACTTCAAAACCATCGTTCAGCAATGCCTGATGATGTTCTAACGAATCTGTGGGGTCGTCGGTTGTGCATACAGCCTCTACGTTGTACCGTTTCATGAGGTTGCGCGCAGAATATTCTTTTGTCTTCAATTTGGCAGTACATTCTTCGAATATTTCGCGAGCCGTTTCGGGTTTCAATATTGTATCTATTCCGAATGCTGTTTTCAGTTCCAAGTGCGTCCAATGATATAACGGATTTCTCATTGTATAAGGAATCGTTTCTGCCCACTTTTCGTATTTCTCCCAATCGGAAGTCTCTTTGCCTGTAATATATTTCTCGGCAATGCCATTGGCACGCATCGCTCTCCATTTGTAATGGTCGCCTGCCAACCATATCTCTCCCAGATTGTCGAACTGATAATCTTCGGCAATCATCTTCGGGTCGAGATGGCAATGATAGTCAATTATCGGCAGATGTTTCGAGTATTTGTGATACAGGTTTTCAGCCGTTGGTGTTTCTAAAACAAAATTATCATCTAAAAAATTTTTCATGCGATTTTTACTTGTATAAAGATTTAGCAATACCTACTTCCAAGCCTCTCAATTCGGCAAGACCTCTCAAGCGTCCGATGCCCGAATAACCCGGATTTGTCTTTTTGTTCAGATCGTCTAACATCTGATGCCCGTGATCGGGACGGAAGGGGATGGATATTCCTCTATTGTTTTGTATTTCAAGGAAACCTTTCATCACGTTGTACATGTCAACGTCTCCTTCCAAATGATTTGCTTCGAAGAAATTACCGTCCGCATCGCGCTGTGTAGACCGCAGATGTACGAAGTTAACGCGGTCGCCCAAAGCTATAATCATTGCCGGCAGATCGTTGTCGGCGCGCACACCGAAAGATCCGGTACAGAAACATAGCCCGTTAGATTGGTTAGGCACAGCTTTAACCAATTGTTCGAAGTCGGATTGAGTGCTTAGAATACGTGGTAAACCTAAGATAGAGAATGGCGGATCGTCGGGGTGGATTGCAAGTTTTGCGCCTACCTCGTCGGCAACAGGGGCAATCTCTTTCAAGAACGCGATGAGATTTTCTCTCAATCGGTTTTCGTCTATCAGATTGTAGCGGTCGAGTTGTGCTTGAAATTCCTCTAATGAAAAACTCTCTTCTGCACCTGGAAGTCCGGCAATCATGTTTTTTACCAAAAGATCTTTTTCATCTTGGTGCATGGCTTCGAAACGAGTCTTCGCCCGTTCCATTTCAGCATCGGTATAGTCCTTCTCCGCATTTTTGCGTTTGAGGATAAACAAATCGAAAGCCATGAAAGCATCTTTCTCGAACCGAAGAGCTTTAGAGCCATCGGGCATTGTGTAGGCGAGATCGGTGCGAGTCCAGTCGAGAACAGGCATGAAATTGTAAGTGATGATCTGTATGCCACATTCTGCCAAGTTGCGAATACTTTGCTTATAGTTTTCGATATATTGTTTATAGTTTCCCTCTTGCGTTTTTATATATTCATGCACAGGGATACTCTCAACAACCGACCATACGAGACCTGCATCCTCTATTATTTTTATTCGTTTCTTTATCTCGTTCACAGTCCACACCTCTCCGTTAGGAATATGGTGCAGAGCTGTAACAATACCGGTTGCTCCGGCTTGTCGTATATCAGCCAGCGATACCGGATCGTTAGGTCCATACCATCGCCATGTTTGTTCGCTTAATATCATTTGAGTCTGTCGTTTTAGATTGAAAATGCGTTGAACCCGCCATCGACAACAAGTACGCTACCTGTTACAAACTGCGATGCATCGCTGATAAGGTAATGCACAGAGCCTAACAATTCGTCAGGGTTTCCGAAACGTCTGAAAGGGGTGTGTGCCACAATGGTCTTACCTCTGGCGGTAAGTGTATTGTCGGGGTTGGTAAGTAGTGTTCTGTTTTGTTCGGTAAGAAAGAATCCGGGAGCGATAGCGTTTACTCTGAATTTCTCTCCGAATTTTGTGGCAAGTTCTCCTGCCATGTATTGCGTAAAATTGGTTACCGCCGCTTTTGCCGATCCGTATCCTGCTACTCGGGTAAGCGGACGCAGAGCCGACATCGACGAGAAGTTGATGATGTTTCCTGCGCCCGATTTTACCATTGCTTCCATAAAAATGGTAGTAGGCAGCAGTGTTCCCATAAGGTTGAGGTTTACAACATCTTGGAAGGCATCGGTGTCGAGGTCGAATATATTGTTGTTCTCCCCGATTGTTGCTCCGGGCATATTGCCACCGGCAGCATTGATGAGAATGTCTATTCGTCCGTATTTATGCAATATCTCTTCTCGGTTCTGAGTGAGTATTGTTTTATCTGTTACATCTGAAATAATGAAGTCTGCCTTTCCGCCGCTTCTGGTTATCTCATCGATCAGGGTAGAGCCTTTTTCTTTGTTTCGTCCTAATACTATAACGGTACTTCCCTGTTGGGCGAGGTATTTGGATATGCAGGTTCCTAAGACGCCGTATCCTCCTGTTATGACAATAATTTTGTCCTTAATATCGAATAAATCTGTTTTCATATATGCTATTAAATAAGTCGCGTGTGCGCACACATTATTTGCCAAACTTAATAATAAAGTATGAAAAGACAAACTTTTAGATGAAAAAAGACACGAAATATATATTTATTTTTTTCGAGATCAGCTTGTATCTAAAATGGCATAAGTTAGATACTATGCTTAGCGTTTCTTTACCCTACCATGCCATAATCAATAGGAATAGGATAGACATCGTAAATATATGGCTCACACACTACAACTAAATTCCCAGAATTAGGACAAGACCTCTACCAAATTAATACACAAAACAAAATAGAGAGACTATCCTGATGGATAATCTCTCTATACTCTTTGGGTCTCATAATGAATACACAATATTATTATTCATCTTCGCTATATGCCATCTCTCCATGTTGAGTAATATCAAGGCCAATAGCTTCTTCTTCTTTTGTAACACGAAGACCAACTATCTTATCTACAATCTTGAACAAAATAAATGTCATAACAGCACTATATGCTATCGCAGCCACGTTACACACCAGCTGCACCCACAATTGATGCACATCACCATACAATGCTCCCTGAGCGCCTTCGGTACCAGTTATAAACTGAGTTGCAAAAACGCCGGTCAATATAGCTCCTACAAAACCACCAACACCATGAACACCGAAAGCATCTAAGGCATCATCATATTTCAATTTTGTTTTCACATAAGCCACCATAATAAAACATATAACACCCGAAGCCAAACCAATAACCAACGAACCAAGTACATCTACCGATCCGGCAGCAGGAGTAATAGCCACAAGTCCGGCAACAGCACCTGTACAGAATCCCACAACGGTTGGTTTTTTGTTGATAAACCATTCTAAAGTCATCCATACCACAGCAGCCACAGCAGTAGCCAAATGAGTTACAAGTAACGCGTTAGCAGCCAAACCATCGGCAGCCAAACCACTACCGGCATTGAAACCAAACCAACCTAACCACAACATAGCTGTTCCTAAGACAACAAACGGTACGTTGTGAGGAGTTATAGGATGTCCTGTTGTGCGGTATCCCTTGCGACGACCTAAGAGCAAAGCCATAACAAGCGCCGATACTCCGGCATTGATATGGACAACTGTTCCTCCGGCAAAGTCGATAGCACCCATTTGAGCCATCCAGCCGCCACCCCAGACCCAATGAGCCATAGGGTTGTATACAAGAATTGCCCACAACACCGAGAATAACAAAAATCCGGAAAACTTGATCCTTTCAGCAAATGCTCCGATAATCAAAGCAGGAGTAATCACGGCAAACATACATTGAAACATAGCAAATAACAATTCCGGTATGTTGCCCGCAGTAAGAGTATCTAATGTTATTCCATACAAGAATACTTTGTCAAAGCCACCCATAATAAAGGCCAAAGGATGACCACTCTCCATAAAGCTGGTTCCGAAAACCATACTATATCCAAAAGCCACCCACACGATAGTAATAACCCCGGTAAGCACCAGGCATTGCATCATGATACTCAACACATTTTTTCGGCGAACAAGACCACCATAGAAAAAAGCCAAGCCCGGAATCGTCATCAGCAAAACAAGAATGGTAGCTGTCAGAATCCATGCTGTATTACCGGAATCTAAAGTCGCAACCTCTTCTACGGGTTCTGTTTCGGCAACAACAGCCTGTACAGGCTCTGCAACTGCAGCTATCGAATCGGTGGCAGGAATTGAATCCTGAGCGGACATTGCAATGGGTACCATCAGTAAGATGGCGAACAACATTATTATATATTTAATTTTCATATCTGAATGTTTTTTAATAGTTATACCTTCATTAATGCATATGTGATTACTCTTTATCATACAAAGCCTCATCACCACTCTCTCCTGTACGGATTCTGATCGATTGTTCGATATTGGTAACGAAGATTCTTCCATCGCCGCTCTCTCCCGTATAAGCCCCCTTGAGAATAGCATCGATAGATTTCTGAAGATTGATTTCTCTCACCACAAAAGAAATATAAAGGCGATCGATGGCATTGACATCATAGGCTATACCCCTGAATATAAGACCCTGACGAGCGCTTCCCTGCCCCTTCACATCCCACCACGACAAGAAGTCGATATCCGCAGAATGCAGAGCCGTGCGAACTTCCTGAAATTTTGATTTCCGAATGATTGCTTCAATTTTTTTCATCTTATTTATATTTAAGTAGTAATTAATATGCTAAAGAAACTCCCACCACAAAATTCACATCCTGATATCGTGGGCTAAATATTACATCTGCAAATATTGGCAGCGAAAACGAGTCTGTAATTTTCAACTCCTTCGATGCCCCCACTGTTGCCGAAATAAATTGGAATCCGGAAGTTCCGTATATCACACTCTCCCAAGGAGTAAATCCTGTTGACACCGAAAAGTCAACATCCTTGATGGCGAACGGGTAAGCAAACTCAACATAAGTTGAATATGAGTTTTTCCCATCCCCTTTCTTATTTCCATCTCCAAGAAAAAATGTATTCCACGAAATGCTCAACGGAAACGCTTCGGGCAATGAATAACTAAGACTACCTTCGAGCATATGCCCCGAAGCACCATCTGCACTGCGGAAATATTTACCGGTAGAATCGCCGTCCCACCAGTAGTCGGTCAATGCCAATCCTAAGCCAGATACACTGTAAGATGCTGTAAAGTCAACTTCTTTTTTACCGGTTCCATCAGTGAGAGGTGTTGATCCCCATGCTGTGATACCAAGTCCTTTATAACTTACACCCAGCGACGGTTGCACACTTGCGCCGGCAGCTTTTCCTCCGCGCCATACGTACGAACTCACAAGGTCAGCCCCTACTGTTACATCAACATCCGAAGACTCAGCATCTTGTGCATTTAATGTTGCACCCGAAAGCATTAATAACGAAACAATACTTAACATAGTTTTTCTGATCATACTTGCTTTTTTCATACGTTTACTTTTTTAAATTAGTTGATAACTAAAGATGTTAAAAATCGATTTGTACTTTTATTTTGACACAAAATACAGGATACACATTTCAAAACGATTATTTATTTCGCAAATGTATGTCATTTTATTTTTACTGCAAATATTTTTCAAATAAAATGTTATCAGAATGAGCTATTTGCTATTATTTTGTTATATCTTTGCAGTGGGAAATAAGATATAAAACACTGATAATTAAAACACTTACAGACAATGTATTGATTTCTCAACGAGATTGTTAAATTTTTATTAGTAGTAAAAAAGACAGAATACATGAACAATTGGTTTGAATGCAAAGTGAGTTATGACAAGGTTCTGGAAAACGGAATGCAAAAGAAAGTTACAGAACCATACTTAGTGGATGCACTATCGTTTACGGAAGCTGAAGCAAGAATAATAGAAGAAATAAGACCTTATATATCAGGTGATTTTACCGTTGCCGACATAAAGAGGGCAAGATATTCCGAAATATTCTTCAACGAGAACGGAGACAGATACTTTAAGGCTAAAGTTTTTTTCATCACCCTCGATGAGAAAAGTGGCGCCGAAAAAAAGACAGGAGTACAGATGTTGGCTCAGGCATCTGATATAAAAGAAGCTTTAGATGTAGTTACAAAAGGAATGGAGGGCACGATGGCTGATTACAGTGTGGCATCACTTGCCGAAACGCCTCTGATGGACATATTCCCTTACTCAACCGAAGGAGCTAAAGAATAGGATCAACTATCGCCATATAATTCATTCAGCCATCCCAAGATATGATTCTTGCCGGATGGCTTTTTCATTATCAGGCATCGAAAAATCACATATAACAACAGCCTATTTCTACACAATTGGTCTTTTCTACGTTTTTCAATTACCTTTACTCTGCAAGACAAAGAAAAATATCAGATAAACAAACACAAACAAATACACAGCATGAAAAAAGGTGATTATATTGTAAGTAATGGTCGTTTTACGTAATCAATATATCCGGCAGACAATATACTTTTGCAGCGCAAGTTAAGTGTTTCAAAGACTTTTATTACCCAATTCAGTATCAAGCGTTTATTTTATCACATTCGAACAAAATAGAACAATGCTTATCACTTTGAAGCAGGAATGGTAGAGTAAGACTATCGCTTCTTTATCCATTTGTATAGTTTTAGTGCACAAATCCATTTTCGCTATTTCTACATCTACATGGAAATATCGCCCTGCAACAATAGCCCCAATATAAAAGCTCCCCAAACCAACGATTAATGAAAAAAGAAATAGTAGAGGACAAAAACTACAACATTGATTCTGAAAACAATACGATACAGAAAACAACTTTCCAAAAGGGAGAGACTCATACATTTACAACGGAGAAAGATACAATTACGTTCATAACAGAAGGAGCGCTAAGCATATCGATAGGCAGAAAAACAAACCCCCAAATAGTATCTCCATGTATGCTACTGATACCTCTCGGCGTTACCTACGATATAGCAGCACTGAGTGATACAGAAATGACACGACTAACAATCACGATACAGGAAGATTTATATCGCTGCCTATCAGAAAAAGAAGAAATCAGTGAGGAAATTGTCACCCAAAGACAGAATTATATATACACCCTACCTCTAAGTTCTCTGGTGACAGATTTCCTTCGGGTCATGAATAAATCGATCGCACGCGGATTAAACAATCCCGACTATTTAGAACTGAAGGCTAAGGAATTACTATACATAATGCAGACCGATTACTCAACAAAGGAGTGCTCTATGTTCTTCGAATCACTACAGGGCAACGATCGACGTTTTATCGAATTTATATACAAAAATTACCAAAGTACACCATCTATAAGAGACCTTGCCAAGCAATCCTTTTACAGTCTATCCGGATTTGAAAAAAAATTCCGTCGAGTATTTGGCAAATCGGCGTCTCAGTGGGCTAAAGAAATGAAAGCTTCTGATGTATATCGGGAAATAGTAAAAGGCGAAAAGACATTCAAACAAATAAGCTTTGAATACGGATTCTGCTCACCGGCACACTTCAACGACTTCTGTAAAAACCAATTAGGGCACACACCAGGCGAAATACGCCGACGGGTAATATCGGAGAACAAGCCAAAATGAACAAAAATAAAAAAGAGAATGGACACTATGTGGTATTCAAAGGCTATTTTTCGTAACAGATATTAATAACTTCTCACATAAATTTGTACCCAGAATTTAAACTTTAAGACTTCAGAGAAGCGAGACCCGAGACAAGATGCAAAAGACAGTATTCTTTAATGAATTATATAGGATTATAGTGAAAATATAACCTGTATTGTTGCCGGTTTGTGATATTTTCCGGAGGACGATACGGGCTAAAGTTGTTATCAACAACCAAACCGTTTTTGTTCAGTTGACAAAATAGTTATTGCTATTTCCCAACGTTATTCCATCTTGACCAAAAAAAAGATATACAAATAGAGACCCATTCATAGTATATAACATGTATAAGTTCAATTTTACCGATACAAAGGTCGGATTCTCATGATTAGATTCTTACACCGACATAAGAAACAGGAATCCTATACATAACTCGAAAGGGTATGCAACATTTATTATAAAAAAAACGTACATATATGCTAAAAAAATTCAATCTCTTTCTGTTGGCATTCGGTCTATCAACACTGACAATGTTGGCACGAACAGAGGAGCCTGATCGAGTTTCTTTGCCTACTCCGGCAATAGCTGCGAAGACAAATATACTATACGATGCTACCACAACCATCAATGTAGAAATGGATGTTAAAACAGGAAGAAAGGCTACTCTATGTCTGTTACCTTCTGAAAGCATACGCCGCAGACAAAATCAACGACACAGGAGTGCCTTGTCTACCGCGTGGTTGGCAGATTTAAATCTGACAGATCCGGATGAAGATGAAAAGCTTCAATATTAGTTTCTATCAATGCATTGTCATGGACAATCTCCGTTACACATAACATTGAATTCTAAATTAAGCTTGTGAGATCAATTATCGGGAGGACATTATAGACATTCCCGGTCTTAACCTTCCCGATAATGATTTACAACACATTTCAGAGCGTACATATACACCGAATACTCTATCTAAGTTTGACCGTTGAAAAAAAAGAGCAGACACGGTAAAACGATCCTAAACGAACAAAAAATGAACAGTTGGCTTCACTTTATTCACCGTAAAACATCTCAAGCTATATTCGCTTTTTCACCTACTTCTTCTACATACGATCACATAACATATTGTTACAATGGTTTTCACATACGATTCGAGCACGACTATAACATAAAACCTGCTGATGTTTTTTTGAATGAAATAACCTCCATTACATTGTTTGCATTCGACAAAAGCGGAGATTTCATTACCAGCAAAACAGAATCAAGAGGCGTTCTTAAGAACAAAAACTATATGGTGGTAGATATTGCGTTAGGAGAATATCATCCAACAAGATGGGCAGAACTTGTCAGGAAATCGTTTCAGATGACTGAGACTGTATGTTCGAACTTATCCCTCCTCCAATTCAAATGCGGTAATAAAAAATATATCCACACGTATCTTTTCACCAATTTGCACTCATTATGGTACGGCGAAATAGAAAGCGTGAATGTGGGTATACTGTACGAGGACATCACTATACCCTTAGTAAAAGACACGAAGCAGATACACGTCATGTTGCGACAGATAAATAAACTGCCTGTAACAAGCCGTGATTTCAGATTTAAAATAACTGATGACAACAGTCTCAGAAATTATGACAATAGTATATTCCGAACGGGATAAACTATATATAGATATAGTATACTATAAAGAAACAGTAGCTATATGTAGATCAAGGTATTTAGTGTGAAAGGTAAAAAAAACTAATTCATCAAAAAATTATTATGAGAAAGAACTTTATTAACATTTGTGTAATGATTCTACTTTCGGTAATGTTCAGTTGCGAGAACTCATTAGAAATGACGCTTCCGCAAGGCCCGAAAGGAGATAAAGGGGACAAAG
>CALNCC010000119.1 GCA_937875275.1 uncultured Dysgonomonas sp.
AGGTCTTTAGGAGACATAATATATTCGTTATCTATCTCCAGTTCTATTTCGGTCTCTTTATCTTTTACCAGATACCCTCTCCGGCAAATCTGATTGCACGCGCCACGATTGGCTGAAAGATTCTTTTCGTGCAAGCTTAGATAACATTTGCCCGACACAGCCATACATAATGCTCCATGAGAAAACATTTCTATCTTAACCAATTCTCCGTTAGGACCTGTTATCTGCTGGTCTACAATATCTTTATATATATCAGCCACTTGTTCGAGATTCAACTCACGAGCCAAGACCACCACATCGGCAAACTGTGCATAAAATTTCAGAGCTTCGGTATTGGTTATATTCAGCTGGGTAGACAGATGCACCTCTACGCCTACCTGGCGGGCATACATCATCACCGACACATCCGATGCTATGACAGCAGACACTCCGGCGTCTTTTGCTGCATCTACAATCTGATGCATGAGGTTGATATCGTTGTCGTAGATAATCGTATTAACGGTCAAATAGCTTTTCAGCCCGTTTTCTTTACATATCTGTGCAATATTGCGAAGATCATCAAACGTAAAATTATTCGATGATTTAGATCGCATATTCAATCCTTCGATACCAAAGTATACCGAACCTGCACCACCCTGTATAGCCGCCGCGAGAGATTCGTATGATCCCACAGGAGCCATTATTTCAAAATCTTGTATATTCTTTCTCATCTGTTGTTTTTTTCAATCTTCTATATCCAACACTCCGGCTTGGTCATCATTGTATTTGGCAGCAAGCATACGTAACAAATTGCTTATTTGAGAAATGGCGGCTTGAGTCTCTCCCGATATGTCGCGCCCTTGTAGTCGCATCAACAACATTCCATACAGCGCCGAGAAACAAGTCTCTAATTCAGCTGTTTCTTTCACCTTATTCTTCGACCTCAACTCGACTATAAAAGGCAGTGTCTTATAGTAGGTCGCAGTATATTCTGCCTCCTTTGGCGATTTAAGCAGTCTGTTGTGCAGATCGGTCAGACCAAGAATTACATTGTTGTTGATAGCCAAATGCCCTTTCTCCATTATTCCCTCGATGCGCATCATGTCTATCAGGTTCTCGTACCAAACTTTTATTTCCTGTTTTACATTCTCCGGTTGATCGTATCGGTCTATAACCTTACTATATATATTCTCTATTTCGAATCGCTCAGCCCTCATCAGGTCTTCTACCTGCCACATATAGAGGAGGTATTCGGCGATATTCTTATT
The DNA here is from genome assembly GCA_937875275.1 of uncultured Dysgonomonas sp. GTDB lineage: Bacteria > Bacteroidota > Bacteroidia > Bacteroidales > Dysgonomonadaceae > Dysgonomonas. The sequence goes on from CALNCC010000119.1 coordinate 1,248, forward strand.
CTTCAAACTTTTAGCGACAAGCATTTCATTTTTTTTAGGTATGCAAAAGTAGTGAATAATAGACAGATGCGAAAAGGTTTAAATGTGAAACTACTTGAAAAATACTAAAGATGGAAAACAGCCCACAGTCAACCCCAGAAAGCGATCGACAATTGATGATAAAACATCCTTAGGATTATGTATCTCTTGATACACCCTGCCGGCATTTGTGTATAGAGACTAATGCAAAGACATTTAAGTTACTGAATACCGGGCTCTACAAATAATAGACCTACTTTCTCTTCTCTTTTGCGAAAAATGGAATATCTTTGCAAAAGGGTGTCAAATAAAGAAGGCTCCCTCTGTTACATAGAACGTGGTATCGCAATTTAATATTCTTTACTCTTCTATACTGTTTAACTATATAATCCTCTACATACACGAATACTAATTACATATCGGATTTGGTTCGGAAAATGCCGGAAGAGAGTGATCCTTCTTCTCAATGTTTCAGAAAAGTATATAATCATTACTACGATAGATTATTACGACAAGCCATGTTTTACCTGAACAATAATTTCGAATCGGCACAAGAAGTTGTGAGTGATGTCTTCGTCGCACTATGGCAAGGACGAAAAGTTTTACATCAGGTCAATAATCCCGACGCGTACATATTCATTGCTCTTAAACATGCTGCCGCACGGTATGTAGAGGTACATTACAAAAAAAACAGAGAACTGCTGACTGAGAATCTGCCCGACATACATGCCTCAGACAGCATTTCCGACTCTGATATTGTCAACCAAGAACTAAAAGAAAAATATAAAGCCGCACTAAAGGAGTTACCTCCTCGTTGTGCCGAAGTTTTCCGTCTCGTAAGAGAAGAAGGTAAAAAATATTCCGAAGTTGCGGATATATTAGGAATATCCATTAAGACTGTTGATAACCAAATGTCTAAAGCAACGAAAATACTATATGAAGAACTGAAAGAAAATCTTTTTTCAATCTTTTTTTAATTTCGAGTAGGGGTATTTTTTCTTTTTCGTCTCTTTATTATTGTAAGCGCTTATTGTTATAGTGAGAGTGAAGTATAAAAGTCAAATACAATCGGTAAGGAGTAAATACCTTAAAGGAAAAAAATTATCTCCCGATGAGCAAGCACTTATTGATAAAGAGCTGGCAAAGAAAGACTACCAATACTTCAATGAGGCGAAGACGGAGAAATTTATTATCCCTGAAAAATATTCGGCAGACAATACTTTTGCTCACACTATAGAGAGAATAGAGAAATGCTCGCGAAGTCAGAAAAGACGTCGGATCATCTATCTATCTCAGACAGTAGCTGCAGCGGCAGTACTGTTACTGGTATACAATCTCTTATTCCAATCTTACACTGCGAAAGCGATAGTACCCGAGATACTGACGGTTTCGACCGGATACGGAGAGCATAAAAAAGTTGAATTACCCGATGGATCGAAAGTTGTGCTAAACAATCTGACCAGTCTGGCTTATCCGAGTCAATTTAATCAAAAAGACCGGAAAGTCGATCTGAGCGGAGAAGCATACTTCGATGTACAGACGGACGAGAACAAGCCTTTTGTCGTTTCAACCGACAGAATGGACGTTCAAGTACACGGTACGTTATTTAACCTAAAAGCTTATCCTGACGAAGGTCGCACAACAACGAGTCTATTAAAAGGTTCCGTGAGTATTAAGCAAGCAGGAAAAGAGCCGATGAGAGTGAAACCAGACGAAAGAGCAATATACGACTTAATAACCAACACACACAACATACATTTTGATCGCAACTTAATAGCCGATACAGCATGGATGAGTGGGATCTTAGTCTTTGACGATGAACCCTTCGGATATGTTGTAAATACACTGAAACGTGAAAAAAATGTATATTTTTCAGTTATCAACACAAACTTGCTAACTTTGCGATTGACAGCACGCTTTATGCATGACGAATCAATAGATGACATTATTGGCGTGCTGTCTAAATCGCTGAACTTCAGCTACAGTTACTCAGAAAAGGAAAAGTTATATATCATAAAATAATGATGTATATAAGTTAAGTAGAAAACAAGTTTGAGCTGGAATAAATGAAGAATGTATTTTTATTTCTGTCATCTGTCGTAGTCTTGTTATGCAGTAACCATGCATACGCTCAAGACAATAGGCAGGAATCTATTTCTCTCAAGATATACCAGATGAGCCTTAAGGAAGTCCTTAAGGAAGTTGAAAAACAAACCTATCGCTCGTTTGTATACACAGAGGATATTGATTTGTCGGAAATAAAAGACTTGAATTTTTCTACATTAACCTTACCCCAAGCTTTACATATAATCTTCGCGAATACGAAGGTTGATTGGAGATTCTATGACAGGCACATAATCTTGAAAGAAAAAACGCTCATTTCGCGCAAAGAACCTCAAACCATTGTTATATCCGGATTCATTACCCGGAGCTCCACAGATAAGCCACTCAGCAATGCTTCAGTAAAGGATTTGTTACAGAATAGTGTAGCTCAGGCTGATAATGACGGATATTACTCTATCGAAGTAAACAAAGGTGAAGTTTATTTACTTTTTTCGCATATAGGGCATCACCCACAGAGGGTGCGTGCAAATCTGGAAGATAATACAACAATCAACATTAGCCTCAAAGAAGAGACATTAGACCTGCCTGAGATTGAGATTATAGTTATTGCCCCGGGCTCGGATGATGGTATAGTGGATCTGTCCGGCGTATCTGTCGGTCGCCGAAAGATGGCTTCGTTCAATGAGTTTGATCCGTTAACATCTTTACACTATATGTCAGGATTTCAATCCGGTGTGGAGGGTGTTCCCGGGATCAATGTACAGGGAGCCAATCATGACCAGAACATAATGTTGATAGACGGAGTGGAGACATACAACACGGGGCATGCCATAGATGTGTTCTCGTTATATAATGGAAATATCACAAAAAAGATGTCTTTGCAAAAGGAGTTCCTTCCCGCATATTATGGCAACAATCTGTCGTCAGTGATGGATATGCAGGTGAAAGACGGAAGCCTTGGCAAGCACAATGGGAAAATAAAATTAGGAACCGCCGGTAGTAGTTTCAATATGAATGGACCTATACTCAAAGGTAAAACTGCCTATCTGTTTTCGGTACGCAGATCGACGATGGAGTTGTATGAGAAATTGCTGGAAGATAGAAAAAATGAACTTCCCCGATTTACATTGTCTGATATAAATGCAAAAATAACACATCGCCTATCAGAGAAGAGCTCGATAGATATTGCATTTCACTCGAATGAAGATAAACTCGATGCCCGACAAACTCGGAATATAGCTGAAGGTAAAACCCAGTCGGTAAGAGACATTAAACATTGGAGGAATATGTTGGCTATGTCTAAGTGGAATTATCATATAAATAAAGATTTCAGCGGATACAGTCTGTTGGCATATCGTGAGCACAAATCGAATCATACTTTCTCGGATAATCTGATTGACGGTCAAATAGACACTTACAACTCTTCGATATATAATAAATCGCAAATACAAGATATTCAGTTTGGGACGCATGTTACCTGGTTTCCCGACTACTTTAACACGATCAATGCCGGAGGCGAAATCATTCATCATCGCTTCAATCCCGAATACAAAACAAACAACCTGCATCATGAAGTTCGTAATCAAAGAAGCATAGAATCTTCGGTATACGCCCTCGATCAGATGGACTTATCCGATATTCTGACGGCCAATATTGGAGTGCGAGGCTCGATGTTGAAAACCGCCCGTAGGACGTACTACAATATTCAGCCAAGAGCGTCTCTCAGCATCGTTCTAACCGATGAGTTAAGCCTGAAACCTGCATATAGTAGAAGTAACCAATATAAATTTATTCTATCATCAGCATCACTCGATGAGCCGCCGTCGGATATGTGGCTGTCAGTGAATGAATATTTCAAACCCATATCATCTGACCAATACACATTAGGGATCAATTATAATCTAAATACAGACTATAATTTTATCCTAAATGGTTTTTACCATCAACAAAAAAATCTGCCATATGCACATAGTCCATCGGTTTATTTTACCGATCAAACGTCGGGTGAAATAGAGTTCGGTGATGGTGAAAATTATGGAGGAAGCTTGTTCATTCAAAAAAACTCTGGAAACCTTTCCGGTTGGATCGGATATAGCTTAGCATGGAGTAATCTGCAATACAAAAATATAAATAATGGAAATCCTTTCGCGGCCAATTATGACAGACGGCACAATGTAGGAGTGAATATAAACTACAATCTGAACAAAAAGGTTGATATATCTGCCGCCTGGTCGTATGTTACAGGTAGTCAGCTTTCCAAGTTGGAGCGAAACAATACTTCCGAATCGGTATCATACAATCACATGCCAACATATAAACTTCCACCAAGTCATCATCTTGATATTTTTTGCAACTATACAGTTTCAAACAACATAAGCTGGATGCTTTCGGTGCAGAATGTCTATAATCGCCGAAACCCCTATTTTGCCTATTCAAGCATGAGTCTCGGCGATAGCCAAACCTATAATTTTAGTTTATACGGCATAATTCCAAACCTCAGTTTTATTTACCGAATCAGATAAAAAAACAAAAACAGAATATATCATGGAATAAAAGATTCTTTACAGAATAAAATGCGCAAAATATTTTGTTCTATATATTTAAACGCCTATCTTTGTCGTCCGAAAATCAAAGGAATAATAAAAAACTATATACAATATGAAAAAGGGAATACATCCAGAAAATTATCGTCAGGTTGTTTTTAAAGATATGTCTAACGAAGAAATTTTCATCTCTCGTTCTACAATCAATGCAAAAGAAACAATTGAGGTTGACGGAGTTACCTATCCGTTGGTGAAACTTGAAATTACAAGTGCTTCACATCCGTTCTACACAGGAAAACAAACTCTTGTGGATACTGCGGGTCGTGTTGACAAGTTTATGAGTCGCTACGCTAAACGTGGACAACCAAAGAAATAAAAATATATTTTTTATTTTAAAATACAGAAGAGCCTGTTTCGATCGAAACAGGCTCTTGTTGTTTTGGCATTGTTAAACCTTATTTTATAAGAATAGTTTGATCCTCTTGTTGAGATCAATAATGACCGCCGAGAAGATCATAGATACAAACAAAAAGATGGGGTAATACAACCAATCTGCCTGATATGGAGTTCCTGCCACTAAATATATAACCAATATGTGAACAAAATATACGCCCGATGCCAACTTAGATATATATCCGTCATTCTCCACGTATTTCCCTATTTTCTGAACGATGAGGAACAGCATAGGACATAAGAAGATAATGGATAAGAAAAAGTCATCCTTAGGCGGATCAATTTCGTGCCCCTTGATGGTATACACCAAGTAAGATTCGAGGCAAAGCATTATCAGAAGCAAAGCACTCCACAGATAGATCTGCTTCCCTTTTACAAACGAACTGCCTTCCCAGTTTTTATTCTTGATGAGAATACCGGTATACACAAACGGGATGCCATAGAACAAGAAACTGCGACTGATAGTCGGATACATATGTATGTGTATATCGACCATATACGCCTTCTGTATAATGTATCCTATGAGGTACAAGACTGCACAGAGTGCAATCATAATAGAGGGTTTTACCTTTCTCAGGAAAAATAAGACAATCACTGTTCCTATAAGGCAAGCCATATACCACAAATGATAATAGCCGGTAAGAATCTGTACAATCATCATTTTTTTGCCTCCACCGACCATTGTCCACGACAATGGGAAATAGATAATATTCCACACAAGATATATCAATAACAACTTGACGAGATATTTCTTGAACTTCTTCTTGTTTTGAATAATCGAGGCTAAGAAATAGCCGTTGATGATGAAGAAACAGGGAACACATATTCTCGCAAAAGCGTCAGACATAAGCCACCCCGCCAATCCGGTTGTGGATATATTCGTATGCGCCGTGAAAAGTATGGCAATAATTAAAAATTTGAAATAATCTAAGTAGATATTCCTTCCTACGATCTGACCCATATCTTTTTATAATCGAATTTCTAATATTTCTCTTACTACACTGCCCGTAATATTCTGGCATTCGCCCAATTTCCAGCCCCTTTTATCTATTCTGTCGGCAACAGCAGTGGCTGCATCCCCACCCAATCCATAGTCAGACAAGTGTGTTTTGATTCCCATTTGTTCGAAGAACAGCTCTACTTTTTTCACTGTTTTATCTATAATGACATTATCCGCTTCGCCTGTTATCCCAAAGACTTGTTTTCCCATACGAATAATTTTCTTCGCTTTCTGGTCTTTCAACACCGTCATTATACCCGGTAAGACAATTGCAAGCGTCTGCCCATGGTCGAGTCCGTACAATGCCGTCATTTCGTGTCCGATCATGTGAGTAGCCCAATCCTGAGCAACACCACAACCGATCCAGCCATTCAATCCCCACGTCGAAGCCCACATGATATTGGCACGGGCATCGTAGCTCTGCGGATCTTTCAATGCTTTGGGTCCTTCCTCTACAAGAGTTCGAAGAATAGCCTCGCTCATATTATCCTGAAATAGTGTATCTTCTTCCGAATAGGTAAGATATTGTTCTGCCACATGTACGAAGATATCCACGACACCGTTTCCAGTCTGTTTGGCTGGCAGAGTGTATGTTGTTGTGGGGTCTAATACCGAGAATTTAGGGAAGGTTACTGGCAAACTGAATGCAAGCTTATCTTGCGTTTTTGCGATAGTGATAACGCCACCGTTGTTCATTTCCGATCCTGTGGCTGCCAGCGTCAATATGGAGCCAAAAGGCATCGCTTTGTTGACCTTAACTTGCTTGGTCAATATCTCGGTTGCATTACCTTCGTAGAAGGTTGCCGCAGAGATGAATTTGACGGCATCTATAACCGACCCGCCGCCAACGGCAAGTATATATCCGATTCCTTTACTTTTTATCAGATCAACGACCTGCATACAGGTCTCGTAGTGAGGGTTGGGTTCTATGCCTGCAAACTCGAACCAAGTGTGCTGCTCCAACGCTTTACTTACTTGGTCATACACTCCGTTTTTCTTTATACTACCGCCTCCGTACACAACAAGTACCGATACGTCTTTGGGGATTTCGTTCGAAATTTCTTTAATCGTATTTTTCCCGAAGATGATTTTAACGGGATTTGCGTAGCTGAAATTGTACATATTCTTTTATCCTTTTAGTTTACTGTTGTAACAAAGGTAATACAAGTTACACAATTTGCAATATCTTTTTGGTTACCCTGTATTCAACATTTATGCAACCCAACGTTTTCTTTGATAGCCATAAAATAGAAAACGGCCTCAATTATCAAAATTGAAGCCGTTTATACTCAATATATTAATTGGATGCTTACCAACTATTTCCTGATCTACTTACACTGTGTCTATTATCTGATAAACAACAACTCTCTGTATTTAGCAAGAGGCCACATTTCGTTATCAACGATCAGCTCAAGCTTGTCGATATGATAGCGGATTCCATCCAGATATGGAGCTACACTATCGTGATACGCAACTGCTTTTTCTCTCTCGTTTTCGATTGCATTCGCAGCCTTACGAGCATCTATCATTTCATGCACTTTGGCATTGATAGCATTTACATGAGACGAAACCTTCTCTATCAAGCGAAGTTGCTCTGCACCCAGTTCTTTATACTTATCCGATATTTCTTTCAGCTTAGCTACGTTTGTTATCAATAGCGACTGATAGTTGATCGCAACCGGAATGATATGATTCAATGCCAAGTCGCCCAACACACGCGATTCGATCTGTATTTTCTTTGTATACATTTCCCATTTCACTTCGTTACGGGCATGGAGTTCTACTTCAGAAAGTACATTTTCGAATGTTTTCACACTCTGTGCTGTTGTATAAGTATCGAAAATCACCGGAACGCTTGTCTCACAATCCAAACCGCGTTTCGCAGCTTCAACCTTCCATTCATCGCTATAACCATTTCCATTGAAACGGATAGAACGAGAATATTTAATATATTTCTTCAACACTTCATACAAAGCTTCTTCTTTCGATTTTCCGGCTTTGATAAGAGTATCCACTTCTTTCTTAAACTCTACCAACTGTTCGGCAACAGAGGCGTTCAAAGCAGTCATAGCCGAAGCACAGTTAGCTGATGATCCCACTGCACGGAACTCGAAACGGTTGCCGGTGAATGCAAATGGAGATGTACGGTTACGATCGGTATTGTCTAATAATATTTCAGGAATCTGACCGACACCCAAGCTGATTTGTTTCTTGTTGTCTACCACAATCGCATCTTTTACCGAACTGCTTTCAAACTTGTCAAGGATATCACTCACTTCTGTACCCAAGAACACTGATATAATTGCCGGAGGCGCTTCGTTAGCACCCAAGCGATGAGCATTGGTTGCCGATGAAATAGAAGCTTTCAACATTCCGTTGTTTTTGTAAACAGCTGCAAGGATATTTACGATAAATGTTATGAATCGTAAGTTCTCAACTTGATCTTTTCCGGGAGAAAGCAGATTGATACCTGTATCTGTACCCAACGACCAGTTATTATGTTTTCCGCTACCGTTGATTCCCTTGAATGGCTTTTCGTGGAAAAGAATACGGAACGAGTGGCGACGGGCAACCTTGTCCATCACTGACATAATCAGAACGTTATGATCTACCGCAAGATTACATTCTTCGTATATCGGAGCCAATTCGAATTGGTTAGGCGCAACCTCGTTATGTCTTGTTTTCAACGGAATACCCAAAGCATATGCTTCATATTCCAATTCTTCCATAAATTTAAGAACACGTTCAGGGATAGCACCGAAGTAGTGGTCTTCCAATTGTTGGTTCTTTGCACTTTCGTGTCCCATCAGTGTTCTTCCGGTCAACACCAAGTCGGGGCGAGCTGCATATAAATCCTCGTCAACAAGAAAGTATTCTTGCTCCCAGCCAAGATTGGAATGTACTTTTTTTACATCTTTATTGAAATACTGAACCACTGCCGTAGCCGCTTTGTCGACAGCAGAGAGTGATCTTAACAATGGAGTTTTGTAGTCCAATGCCTCACCTGTATACGAGATAAAGATGGTAGGGATACACAATGTATCGCCAATGATGAATGCCGGAGAAGCTGCATCCCAAGCCGAGTAACCACGAGCCTCGAATGTGTTGCGCAATCCTCCCGACGGGAAGCTGGATGCGTCTGGTTCTTGCTGTGCAAGAAGTTTTCCGCTGAACTCTTCGATCATTCCTCCTTGACCCGAATGCTCTACAAAAGCATCATGTTTTTCTGCCGAACCTTCGGTCAATGGATGAAACCAGTGAGTATAGTGTGTTACTCCATTTTCCAATGCCCACATACGCATACCTGCAGCAACGTGCTCTGCAATATTCCGGTCTACTGTTTTTCCGTTATCAATGGCATCCATCAATTTCTTGTAAGTATCTTTCGATAGAAATTTTGCCATTGCACTGCGATTAAATACCTTCTCTGCATAATACTCTGAAGTTTTTTTGAGAGGCTTTTCCACTTCCACAGGTTTTCTGTTAGAAGCCGCTGCTACTGCTTTGAAACGTAACTTTGACATAAACTTTGATTTTTAGAGTTTTATTAATCTTTATTGTATTGAAATCTTACTGAATCTGCCTACCGCCTCCTTCGTATTTTCTAATGTACCGAAAGCCGTCAGCCTTAAATAACCTTCACCACTTGGTCCGAATCCTACGCCCGGAGTACCTACTATATTCAAATCGTTGAGCAGGTAGTCAAAGAAGCCCCAAGATGTCATTCCGTCGGGTGTTTTTACCCATATATAAGGAGAATTTATTCCTCCGTATACATTCAATCCTTGCGCCGATAATCCCTTTCTTATTATTTTGGCATTATCTAAATAGTAATCAATAATATCTTTTACTTCCTTTTTTCCTTGTGGAGAATATACAGCCTCTGCTGCACGCTGTATGATATACGGCACACCGTTAAACTTAGTAGTATGGCGTCTGTTCCACAATCGGTTAAGGGCAACCTTTTCGCCCAACTTCGTATATCCCATCACCGTTTTGGGCACAACAGTGTATGCACATCTGGTTCCGGTAAATCCTGCTGTCTTAGAGAAACTGCGAAACTCTATCGCAACATCTTTTGCTCCTTCTATTTCGTATATGCTATGAGGCACATCATCTTCGGTAATGAATGCTTCGTATGCACCATCGAATAGAATCAAAGCTTTATTTTCTATGGCATAATCAACCCATATCTTCAACTGATCGCGGGTCAATGTAGTCCCCGTCGGATTGTTAGGATAACACAGGTATATAATATCTACCTTTTCCTTTGGCAATTCGGGAACAAAGTCATTTTCTATTGTGCACGGAACATACACCAACTTGCTCCATCTCCCATTTTGCAAAAGATTGCCGGCTCTTCCGGCCATTGCGTTTGTATCTACATATACAGGATAGACGGGGTCTGTTACAGCTACCACATTGTCCAACCCCAATATGGCTCCTATATTACCGGTATCACTTTTCGATCCATCGCTCACAAATATTTCATCTGCTGCAATATCGAGCCCGTGAGCCTTATAGTCATTTTCGACAATCGTATTCACAAGAAAATCATATCCTTGTTCAGGACCATAACCTCTGAAAGTTGAAGCATCTGCCATCTCATCCACAGCCAGATGCATTGCTCTGATTGCTGCCGACGGAAGGGCTTTAGTTACATCGCCTATACCCAATTTAATAATTTTAGCATTGGGATTAGCAGCTTTAAATTCTTCTACCTTTCTTGCTACGTCTGAGAATAAATAGCTTCCCGGTAGTTTTATATAATTTTCGTTTATATATATCATATATCTTTCTTCTTACACATTACTTAAATTAAACCAATTCCCCTTCGAACACCGTTACAGCTTCGCCTGTCATATACACATGGTTGTCTTTCTCGTTCCATTCTATTTCCAGATCACCGCCAAGTAAATGGATAGTAACCTTTCTGTCGCAAAAACCATTCAGTATGGAAGCTACCGCCGATGCGCAAGCTCCTGTCCCGCAAGCGAGGGTTTCGCCTGTTCCTCTTTCCCACACACGCATATTCATTGTCTTACGATCGACAACCTCTATAAATTCAGTGTTTGTGCGGCGAGGGAAAATCGGATTATTCTCAAACTTTGGACCCAACACAGGCAAGTCTAACTGATATATACCTGTGGTAAAAATGACAGCATGAGGGTTACCCATCGACACACATGATATTTCCCATGCCTTGCCATCTACAATCAAAGGATATTTGAGTACCGGCTCCTGATCTATGTTTACGGGAATAAGCACAGGATCAAGTATCGGTTCTCCCATATCAACTTTGATCTTACGTTTTTTCATATCTCCTTCGAGAATCGTAATATATTTTGTTCCGGCTCCGGTTTCTATTTTTATATCCTTCTTGGTGGTCAAACCGTTGTCGTAAACATATTTTGCTACACAACGTATTCCATTTCCACACATTTCCGACTCCGAGCCATCGGAATTGAACATCTGCATGCGAAAATCACATTCTTCTGATGGCATAATCATTATCAATCCGTCTGATCCTACGCCGAAATTGCGATTGCTGACCTCAATGGCTAATTGCGAGGGATCATCTATTTTATATTCAAGACCGTTGACATATACATAGTCATTACCGGCTCCTTGCATTTTTGTAAATTTCAAATTCTTCATTTTCCTTGTTGTATTTGATATATCGTAAGTATAAAGGCAAACGATCTTACAGTTTGAACACCTTTTTCAATATATTGCTGCAAATTTCATACATTCAAAACTTATTTGCAAATAATTTGTATTGTTTTTTCTCACTTTTAACAAATTAAAGACACCTAAAGTTTCCACAGAAATACATTTTGATTAAAATTCACATTGTTTACTTACTAAATGACCTTGTTCTTTGACTGAAAGGGTCTTTTTCATGTCAGAAGGTATCTCCTACTCTATTTTCAATCAGTCTCTGTATAGCACACATCTACGTTGCTCACCAATGATAATGGTAAAGCATAAAATAAAGAATCGACAAATACAACTTGCTTATATTCATTTAGAGATTTTTGGTCTATTATATACTATTTTCGATACACAAAACAAGTCGAATGAACAAAATAACAGTCTTTACAGACGGAAACGAGAAAACAAAAAGGAGCCTTCAATAAGAGCCTCCTTCTTTATAACATTGTAATACTATATATGTTTTCTTGCTGTTTCTCATTCTTCCTCAAGCATTGAGTCTCTGTAGCCTAAGAAGTAAAGCACACCGTCGAGCCCGACTACGGAAAGCGATTGCTTCGCGTTCTCCTTCACCTTAGGCTTAGCATGGAAAGCAACACCTAATCCTGCCGTTCCGAGCATTGGTAAGTCGTTAGCTCCATCGCCGACAGCCACCGTCTGGCGAAGGTCGATACGCTCAACCTGAGCCAAGAGGCGCAACAATTCAGCCTTGCGCTTGCCATCCACGATATCTCCGACATGTCTTCCGGTCAGTTTGCCGTTTACAATCTCCAACTCGTTAGCATACACATAGTCGAAACCGAATTTATCTTTCAGATAGTTACCAAAGTAGGTAAATCCTCCCGAGAGAATTGCTATTTTGTATCCACCCTTCTTTAATATACGAATCAGCCTTTCCATTCCTTCTGTCAAAGGAAGGTTTTCGGCAATATCTTTCATCACCGATTCGTCAAGCCCTTTGAGCAAACTCACTCGTTTCTTAAAACTTTCCGAGAAGTCTATCTCTCCACGCATCGCCGATTCGGTTATTGCTTTCACCTCATCGCCCACTCCGGCACGCACGGCCAATTCATCGATCACTTCGGTCTGAATTAAGGTGGAATCCATATCGAAACAAATCAGTCGGCGCATACGGCGATACATGCTTTCTTGCTGAAACGCAATGTCTATATTGTATTCTGATGCCAATCCCATAAAGTCTGACTTCAACTGATCTTCATCATCTACGGATCCTCTGATCGCCAACTCGATACATGATCTGCCCGAACAATCTTTCTCGGCCAAAGACATACGTCCGGTCAGTCGTATGATCTTTTCTATATTAAGCTTATTTTTCAGAGCTATTTGCGCAGCGGCAGATATCTGTTCCGGCTTTAAAGTCCTTCCCAAAAGGGTTACTATATATCTGTTCTTCTTGTCTTGCAGCGATACCCAACTGTTGTAACGCTCTTGCGAGATGGGCGAGAAGCGTATCACGACTCCTATCTCCGTCGCTTTGAACAGCAGGTCTTTGATCACTTCTCCTGCATTTTCGGCTTCAAACATTATTGCCAACGACAACGAATGATGAATATTAGCCTGACCTATATCTAATATATTAGCATTGTGCTTAGCCAACACTCCGGTAAGGGCTGCCGTAACACCCGGCTTATCCTCTCCCGAAAGGCTTGCTAATATTATTTCGGTTTGTTTCATGAAATTTCGATTTGTAGCAAAGTGTTAATTGTCTTTTGATTGCAGTAAAGCCTTCTCGGCGTTTATGAAGCGTGAGAAATCAAATTGACCGACAATTTCTTGTTTCAATAATTCTATCTTATCGTTGCACAGGTTGCCTATACTTCCCTCGTGCGTGTGATTTACTTTCTTATTGTGACTGAAGTTTCCGGCTTCGATATCCAAACCAACTTGTTTATAAGCATCGCGGAAAGGAACTCCCGAAAGCACCAAACGATTGACTTCTTCGACACTGAATATGTAAAGGTATTTATCATCGTCAAGTATATGATCGTTAACCTTTATCTCTCCCATCATACGTGCCACCATCGACAAACAATCGCTCATCTCTTCGAATGAAGGAACAAATAACTCTTTGATAATCTGCAAGTCGCGGAAGTAGCCCGATGGTAAATTATTTACGATCAGGGTTATATCATTTGGCAAACCTTGTAGTTTGTTACATTTAGCACGTGTCAATTCAAACACATCCGGGTTTTTCTTGTGCGGCATAATGCTCGATCCGGTTGTGTATTCGTCCGGCAATTTCACAAATCCGAAATTCTGGCTGTTGAACAGTGCCACATCGAACGAAAGCTTAGAAAGCGTTCCGGCTATTCCCGCTATGGCAAAAGCCACTGTGCGCTCCATCTTGCCTCGCCCCATCTGAGCATATACAACATTGTAATCCATAGAATCGAATCCGAGTAAGTCGGTTGTCATCTGCCTGTTGAGAGGGAAAGACGAGCCATATCCGGCTGCCGACCCCAAGGGGTTACGATTACATATCTTATACGCAGCCAACAGCAGTTGCAAGTCATCAATAAGGCTTTCGGCATAGGCGCCAAACCACAATCCGAAAGATGACGGCATGGCTATTTGCAAATGCGTATATCCCGGCATCAATACATCTTTGTATTTATTGCTCTGTGCCAACAATACCTCAACCAACTCCGAAACAAGTTTTGTAAGCTGATATATATGATCGCGAGTAAACAATTTAAGATCGACAAGAACCTGGTCGTTACGCGAACGCCCGCTGTGTATTTTTTTGCCGATATCGCCCAATTTACGGGTCAACAGCAGTTCTACCTGCGAATGTACATCTTCGATGCCTTCTTCTATTTCAAATTTGCTATCGATAGCTGTCTGATATATTGCTTTCAACTCTTGCAACAAGACCGATAGTTCGTCCTTTTCCAACAAACCTATCGATTCGAGCATCGTGATATGAGCCATCGAACCTAATACATCATAAGGAGCAAGATAGACATCCAACTCCTTATCACGCCCTACGGTGTAGGTCTCTACGTCTTTATTTACCTTGACGTTTTTTTCCCAAAGTTTCATTTTATTGCGCTAATGTTCCTTTATTCAGAATTTCATTGTACGGAAGTACCGCCAACATGTCGGCCATGCGGTCGATACCTTGTTGTAATGGTTTTGCCACCATCGGTTTTATAAACGGATTAAGATTGGCATCAACCACAACCTTTAGTTTGGTTGTCGCAACATCTATCTCATCTATCTCTATTCGCAACGCGACATCGAAGGGCACTTGCTCGGCAACAAGCTTTATAAGGCTGTTCGGGATTCGTTCTGCTATCACAAAACGAACGCTGCCGATAGGATCAACTGTGATTGAGCACGAATCGGCATCAAACGTGAATTTCTTAAATTCTTCTTCCGGCAATCGATCTTTAATCAGTTCCAAATTGTTAAGGTTGGACAAGATATTAAAGATATCTCCATTATTGTATGGTATATTTTTCTCTTCGCTGGTGAAATCTGCCATATATTCTGTTTATAGATTTTTACCCCATTCAGCAGGTGCTGTTCTCCACTCCTGCAATGTAGCAAGGTCTTCTTCCGCTATATAATCGATACGTAATGCTTCGGCAAGTACAGCTTCATAATTGGTTAGGGTAAGCAGTTTTACGTCTGCTTTCTCAAAGTTGCTTGTTGCAACAGGAAATCCGTATGTAAAGTTAGCTACCATACCCACCACTTTGCTACCATCCTTGCGGATAGCATCTACTGCTTTCAAGCTGCTGCTGCCTGTCGACACAAGGTCTTCAACAACAACTACTTTACTACCGGGTTTCAATTCCCCTTCGATCAGGTTTTCAAGTCCGTGATCTTTTGGTGTGGAACGAATATATACAAATGGTAACCCTAATGTATCTGCCACCATTGCTCCCGTAGCAATTGCTCCCGTAGCAACTCCGGCAATAGCATCAACGTCCGGAAAATTTTCCATTACAAGACGAGACAATTGTGTCTTTATATAGGTTCTTATTTTAGGATATGAAATAAGCTTTCTGTTGTCGCAATAGATGGGGGCTTTCCACCCCGAAGCCCATGTAAACGGATTAGATGGTTGTAGCTTAATAGCTCTTATACTCAACAATTTGTCTGCGGTTAGTTTTTCCAATGTATCCATGATCTTCTTTCTTTGATGTAATATAACGAATAAGAGGACAAATATACGCATTTATACAGTGAGTAGAAAACAAAAATGGTTACATTTTTTATGAAAAAACAAAAGCGGATTTGCCTTCTTCAGACAAATCCGCTTCTTTTATAAGAAAGTCGCACTGGTAGATAAGATGAAACCCCGATAACAGGATTTGAGTGCTTTGGGTCCTTTGTAATCCACTGTGCCGAAGGCAACCCGAAGGCGTGGCCCGCCATTGGAATCAAACGCATTTCTCGGTAATGTTTTTAAATGATGAGTTTCCCAACCAAACCAACACGACTAAACTCTCTTGTTTATCTCTATTCCAAAGATAAGTCTTTGTTTCGATAATACCAAAGCCTCTTTTTTTGCCTTGTATCCGTTACTGCATCCGCAATTAGAACAACCACAGCCACTTGTTTTCTTTTTTTCGGTAAAGAAAAAACGGTATACACCTCGTATTATAATAAGCAAAATAGCTATACCGACAATCGCAACTATAATTTCCTGCATATTATTATCCTTTTTTGATACGTATCTAAATCAACTTTTATTAAAAACGCTTACTACAAACCGAAAGTTCAAATCAGGCTTCCTATCTGAAACACAAGGAAGGACACCACCCACGCCAGCAATGTTGTATACAACACACTGAAAACGCCCCACTTCCACGATCCCGATTCTTCTTTTATGGCGGCCACCGTTGCCACACAAGGGAAATAGATGAGGATAAACAAAAGGAAACTGATGACAACAAGCGGAGTGAAGCTCGGACTTCCGTCGGGCTGCGTATCATTTTTTATACGTGCCTGCAACGACTCCTGATTTTCGGCATCGCCCGTATACAAGACGCCCAATGTGCTTACCACAACTTCTTTGGCGGCAAGACCGGTAACGAGGCTGACGCTCATTTTCCAATCAAAGCCCAAAGGTTTCATCACCGGCTCTACGGTTTTCCCTATTTTTCCTATATATGAATTTTCTTGTAGAGCTGTGTTTTTATGATTTTCAAATTCGGCAACCTGCTCATCACGGTCTTCCTCCGACAATTGACTCTGAGCATACCGTGCCTCTACCTCTTCTATCTGCGCATCAGCAGAGTCGATGATATCCTGATTGTGCGGAAAATACCCTAAGAACCAAATGATAATAGATGCTATAAGGATTACCCCTCCCATCTTGCGGAGATATTGTCTCGACTTGTCCCACATGTGTATCGATACCGACTTCAATGTAGGCACACGATAAGGTGGAAGTTCCATTACGAATGGCGTATCGTTACCATTGAACAAGAAACGTTTGAACAGACGTGCCGATATTACAGCCAGTATTATACCTACTATATATAATCCGAAAAGAACATAGCTGCCATGTTTCGGAAAAAAGATAGCTGCAAATAACAGATAGACAGGCAAACGAGCACTGCACGACATAAATGGATTGACAAGAATAGTTATCATCCGACTATTGCGACTTTCAATCGTTCTCGAAGCCAATATAGCAGGCACATTGCATCCGAAGCCCATAACCAACGGAATAAACGACTTGCCATGAAGCCCCATTTTATGCATGACCCTATCCATTATAAATGCCGCCCGAGCCATATACCCCGAGTCTTCCATAAACGAAATAAAGGCATAAAGGATAACGATATTAGGCAGAAAGACGATAACGCCTCCCACTCCACCGATGATACCATCCACCACCAAGTCCTTGAGCATACCATCAGGCATCAGTGTGCGCACCATATCTCCAAGCCAGCTTACGCCGCTCTCTATCCATTCCATAGGGTAACCGCCCAAGCGGAATGTACACTCAAACATGAGCCACATGAAGAAAAAGAAAATAGGAAAGCCCCAATATTTATGCGTTACTGCGGCATCGATAAGTCGCGTCGCATCCGATTTGTATATTTTCTCTTTCAGCGTTTGTGCCAGTCCGCCGGAGATGAATCCATAACGAGCATTCGTGAATGCCGATTCGGTGTCCTCATCCAACGTTTTTTCTAAATCCTTTACCAATCGATTTCTCAGATCAAAAATCTCTTTCGACTGCGAAAAGCCCGACACATATTCATCAATATCCCTGTCTTTCTCTAATAGTTTTACCGAAATATAACGACGTGGAAACAACACTTTTTCTTTCGCGAGATGTTTTTCCAGTTCTATATTTAGTTTGCTTATAGCATTCTCCAAACTATTTCCGTAGTAGATATTAACTTCTTTCACGGTAGGTTCGCACCCTTCATATACACGAATAACGGTATCGAACAATGCGTCTATCCCTATATTCGATTTGCTTACGGTAGGCACCATCGGTATCCCTATCATCTCCGACAGTTCGGCATGATCAAATTCCGCCCCGCTGGCTTGCAACTCGTCATACATATTGAGAGCAATTACCACCGGCACTTTCATATCTATCAGTTCTGTGGTGAGATAGAGATTTCGCTCAAGATTAGATGCCGCCACAACGTTTATCAGCACATCGGGAGTTTCATCCACTATATAATTTCTCACATACAGCTCTTCGGGAGTATATGCTGACAACGAATACGTGCCCGGCAAATCGATTATGCGAAATTTATATCCTCCATGCTTGAAACGCCCCTCTTTCGAGTCAACTGTTACCCCACCATAGTTTCCCACATGCTCGTGCCCACCCGACGATATGTTGAAAAGCGATGTTTTCCCGGCATTCGGATTACCGACAAGAGCGACAGTAATTTCCTTTTTGCCATTCAGCTTTCTTTCCTGCAAGCGTTCTTCGCGGCACGACTGATAACAATCTGGTTGCGGATCAGAACACTCGGCACAGCACGCCTCCGACACTTTCGCTATTTCTTTTGCCGCACGTTCGGAGTTAGGATAGACCACCTCAATCAGTCTGGCTTCACTACGTCGCAGCGAAACCTCATAGTCCATTATCTTATATTTTATCGGATCTTTGAGCGGTGCATTCAGAACTACTTTTATTCGTTTGCCACGCACAAAACCCATCTCAAGAATACGCTTGCGAAAAGCTCCGTTACCATTAACTTTTACTATAATAGCTTTTTCTCCTGTTTTTAAGTCTGATAGTAGCATTCAATATCTATTTATACATTAATTTAATGGGATTACAAAGATGCGTATTTTTTATTTAAGAACAATCCCCTGCTACGCTCTTTATTTAGAATGATTATAAAAAGAACAGCAAGCTGATCGTAAGATAATTAAAGCAAAAAGAATTGACACTTTATATCTCACAGACTAATCGCAGATTAGCATTATTCACTATCTTTGCAGTCTCATTACCAACATATATTAATACAGAAACGTGGTATACCCTGAAAATTTCGAGAACAAAATAGGCTTTTCCCAGACACGACAACTCATCAAAGACAAATGTCTGAGTAGCTTAGGGGAAGAGAAGGTTGACGCAATGCTTTTCTCTCCCGAATACACAACGATATACACTCTCTTGTCGCAGACCGAAGAGTTTATGCGTATAGCGCAAGAGGAAGACGAATTTCCTGCCAACTACTTTATCGATGTTCGTCCCGCACTTCGCAATCTTCACATTCAAGGCACGTGGATAGAGGAAAGTGCTCTTTTCGATCTGAGACGGTCGCTGCAAACGATACGTGATATCGTATCGTTCCTCACTGCCGAAGAGGAAGAGAACAGCCCCTATCCTTACCTTTTGAAATTGGCAGGGGATGTAATCGTATATCCGCAACTGATCACAGACATCGATCGCATTCTCGACAAATATGGGCGGATAAAAGACAATGCATCGACAGAGCTAAGCAAAATACGAAAAGAAATTCTATCCGTATCGAGCGGAATATCGCGCAATTTGAACAAGATATTACGCGAAGCTCAGAATGAAGGGTTGGTAGACAAGGACGTTACCCCCACCATGCGCGATGGCAGACTGGTTATTCCTGTCGCTCCGTCTTTTAAGCGTAAAATAAGAGGTATCGTTCACGACGAATCGGCTTCGGGCAAGACGGTGTTCATCGAGCCTGCCGAAGTGGTAGAGGCAAACAACCGCATACGAGAACTTGAAAATGACGAGCGTCGCGAGATCATTAAAATATTAATAACATTTACCGACAGCCTGCGCCCATTCATACCGGATCTGATAGGGTCATACGAGTTTTTGGGAACGATAGATTTCATCCGAGCCAAAGCGATCTTCGCATTAGACATAAATGCAATAAAGCCAAACATTGAGGATAAACAAGAAATTGTATGGGACAGAGCCATTCATCCGTTGCTGTACTTATCTCACCGCAGGCAGAACAAATCGGTCGTCCCTCTCGACATCGAACTGAACGGCGAAAACCGGATACTTATCATATCGGGGCCCAACGCCGGAGGAAAATCGGTGTGTCTGAAAACTGTCGGACTCTTGCAATACATGGTTCAATGCGGAATACCTATTCCATTAGGCGAAAGCTCGCGAGTAGGTGTATTCGATCGTATATTCATCGACATAGGAGACGAACAATCTATTGAAAACGATCTGAGTACATACAGTTCACACCTCACAAACATGAAGTTCTTTGTGAGGAATTGTAATGCAAAAACGATCCTTTTGATCGACGAATTTGGCGGAGGCACAGAACCTCAGATCGGAGGAGCAATAGCCGAATCTTTACTCAAACGATTCAACGAAAACGAGGCATTCGGGGTCATTACCACTCACTACCAAAACCTCAAACATTTTGCTAACGAAAACAAAGGCGTTATTAATGGGGCGATGCTCTATGACAGACATATTATGCAGCCATTATTTGCCCTTTCCATCGGCAATCCGGGCAGTTCGTTCGCCATCGAGATAGCAAGAAAAATCGGTTTACCCGAAAACGTTATTGCAGATGCGTCGGAGATAGTGGGTAGCGATTATATCAATATGGATAAATATCTGCAAGACATCGTCCGAGACAAGAGGTATTGGGAAACAAAACGACAAAATATCAGGCTGAAGGAAAAGAAGTTAGACGATATCACCACAACCTACGAGAAAGACCTTACCGATGTAGAAAAACAACGCAAAGAAATTATCCGCACAGCAAAGAAAGAAGCCGAGAACCTGATTGCAGAAGCCAATGCCAAAATAGAAAACACGATACGCACAATACGTGAAACTCAGGCAGAGAAAGAGAAAACAAAGTTGGTGCGTCAGTCTCTGTCCGAGTTCAAAGAGCATGTAGCCAATCGAGACGAAACGATAAAAGACGATAAGATATCTCGCAAGATAGAGAAACTGAAATCGAGGGAGCAAAAGAAAAAATCGAAAGACGTAAAATCTAAAAATTCACAAGAGAAAAAAGAAATTGCAGTAGGCGATAATGTAAAAATCAAAGGACAATCAAACATCGGACAGGTCATCGAATTGAATAAAAACAATGCTGTCATCGCCTTTGGTATGATAAAATCGACAGTAAAGACAGACAACCTCGAATATGTGAGCCGTACCCAAACGAAGAATGAAACAAAAAATATTGTTTCAATTTCGACAACAAGCGACGATATGCGCGAAAAAAAACTTAACTTTAAGCAGGAAATAGATGTACGTGGCATGCGAGGCGAAGAGGCCCTGCAGGCTGTCATGTATTTCGTTGACGATGCTATACTGGTGGGCGTTTCGCGAATAAGAATATTGCACGGAACAGGAACAGGAGCTTTGCGCCAATTGATACGCGATTATCTGAGAACAGCACCGGGAGTCGGACATTATCAGGACGAGCACATACAATTTGGCGGAGCCGGCATCACAGTCATTGATCTTGATTAACTTTATTTACTTAAATATCAATCTAAATACCCAAGCTATGAGAAAAATAATCATTATTTCGCTATGTCTGTTAGCCTTTGCTCAAGCCAAGGCTCAATTTTCAGTGAGTTATTATGCCGGATATGCATCGTACGACATGAAGGACATGAAAGATCTGCATAAGATGCTGCAAGAAACATGGATAAATAGCAATGATGCAGTGTATGCGGATAACTTTGAGGGAGGAATCGCACACACCATCGATCTTGGTTACAGACTAAACAAAGGCGAACAGAAAAGAAATATATACGAAGTCGGCAACATATACGAGGTCGGTCTTAAAGGTAGTCTCTACACCACCAAAGGACACCTGTATTCAAAATCCGATCCGGGTACTTACAACAGTTCTTTTGACATGAGCGCCATCAGGGGCGGAGTGTACATCCGCGACTATTTCTACAATCGCATATCGAATGATCACATAAAGCTATCTGTGTTTTACGAGCTATCTCCGGCAATCATATTCTCAAGAATAAAACAAGATGCCATTATCAGAACCTCTTACAGCAAACTGCAAAACAACACTTGCTGGTCTATTCTCGGTCAATTGGGGCTCAGATATTATGTAACACCGGCAGTCGGCATCAATGCCACCATAGGGTATGATTTCACTCCGGGAGCCGACTTTTACACAGAACACTCACGCGACATCAACCCAAGCGACAAATGGGCAGGAATCAGAGCCTCGCTCGGAGTATCATACACCCTCAACAAGTGGAAAAGATAAAAGGCATTAATATGACTGCAAAGGCATCATGATATAGTTTTTTTTCTATATTTGTTGAACATATAAAATTCTATATAAACAATAAAATGACATATCTTATTACCGGAGGTGCT